>JAUPTP010000475.1 GCA_030918015.1 Pseudomonadota bacterium | reverse complement strand
CGACACGTTCCTGCCGACCGTCGGCAAGCGCGGCGCCGCGATCATCGCCGCTCGCGGCCTGTCGTCGGCCGCCTCGGCCGCCAACGCCGCCATCGACCACATGCGCGACTGGGCCCTGGGCACCAACGGCAAGTGGGTCACGATGGGCATCCCGTCGAAGGGCGAGTACGGCATCCCGGCCGAGACGATGTTCGGCTACCCGGTCACCTGCGAAGGCGGCGAGTACCAGATCGTCGAAGGTCTGCCGATCGATGCCTTCTCGCAAGAGTGCATCAACAAGACCCTGGCCGAGCTCGAGGGCGAGAAGGACGGCGTCAAGCACCTGCTGTGATCTGACACGGCGCGTGCCCGCTCCTTGGCGAGCGGTCTGTCAGCAGACTCCGGCCTCGCCGGAGCGACAATCGGCAAGGCCGGTCTCGTCGTGAGGCCGGCCTTGCCTGCTTTTGCGAGTCCGACGGCCATGAACCAGCCCCTGTCCTCTTCGAGTCCGGTCCATCCCCGCGAGGCGCTGTTCGACGCCGGGGAGCTCGTGCCCGCCGGGCTGCCGGTCTGCGACCACTATGCCGGCGTCGAGGTGCGCATGCGCAAGAGCCTCGAGCTGCAGGCGCAGATGGGGCCGGTCTTCGACATCACGCTCGACGGCGAGGACGGCGCACCGGTCGGCGGCGAGGTCGAGCACGCGCAGATGATCGCCGAGATGATCGACTCCGGCGCCAACCGCTTCGACCGGGTGGGCGCGCGGGTGCAGGCGGTGGATCACCCGGCCTTCGAGGCGATGGTCGATGCGGTGGTCGGGCGTGCGGGCGCGCGCGTGGCCTACCTCATGGTGCCCAAGCCGCGCGGCCTGGCCGACGTCGAGCGGGCGGTCGCCGCGATCGACGACGCCATCGCCCGCCATGGCCTCCAACGGGCGATTCCGGTGCATGCGCTGGTCGAGACGCACGGCGCGCTGCGCGAGGTGCAGGCGCTGGCGGCGCATCCGCGCATCGAGTCGCTGTCCTTCGGCCTGATGGACTTCGTCTCCGACCACCGCGGCGCCATCCCGCAGAGCGGCATGTCGGTCAAGGGCCAGTTCGAGCATCCGCTGGTGATGCGCGCCAAGCTGGAGATCGCCGCGGCCTGCCACGGCTGGGGCAAGGTGCCCTCGCACTGCGTCGTCACCGAGTTCAAGCACCTCTCCGCGCTGGAGGAGGCTGCGACCAAGGCCTGCCGCCAGCTGGGCTACACCCGGATGTGGAGCATCCACCCGGACCAGATCCGCCCCATCGTCGATGCCTTCTCGCCCTCCAGCGCCGAGGTCGACCAGGCCGCCGAGATCCTGCTGGCGGCGCAGGCGGCCGACTGGGGGCCGATCCGCCATCGCCATCATGGCCAGGACACGCTGCACGACCGGGCCAGCTTCCGCTATTTCTGGCATGTCCTGGAGCGCGCGCACCGCACGGGGCCGCTGCCGGCCGAGGTGGTGCAGCACTTCTTCGCGTCGACCTGAGCTGCCGGGGCGAGCGACCTGTCACGACCGGCCGGGCTCGTGTCTGTAAAGCGGGGATCGGCGGCGACGCGCTTGGGCACAATCGCGTCCTTCGAACTGCCCTTGTCTCCGGAGTCTTCCATGACCGTCCCCTTCCTGCGTCCTGTCGCCCTGGCCCTGTGCGGCGCGGCCTTCCTGCTCGGCGGCCTGCCGGCCTCTGCCGCTTCGAAGAAGAAGCCCGAGCCCGCGCCGGTCGAGGCGCCGCTGGTCGATCTGACCCCGGAGCAGGTCTCCAACGCCGAGCGCGTGCATGTCGGCGACCAGAACTGCGAGTTCAGCCAGATGGTCAAGGTGATGCCGCTCCAGGAAAAGCCGGGCTACTTCCGCCTGCACTTCAAGGGCAGGCAGTACACGATGGCGCCCGAGCCCACCACCACCGGTGCGGTCCGCCTCGAGGACAAGAAGAACGGCCTGGTCTGGATCCAGATCGCCAACAAGTCCATGCTGATGAATGCCCGCGCCGGTCAGCGCCTGGTCGACGAATGCGTGCATCCGAGCCAGAAGCTGCCGCCGGCGCTGGAGCCGCTCACGTCGGGGCTGCCGCTGTCCGAGCCGCTGGCCCACGCGCGCTGACCCGGCCCGGTCGGTGCCGGGCGACGGGTGTTGCAGGGACACCCGTGGATCCCGATCTGGAACAGTCTGCCTCTTGGCAAGTCTTATATAAGACATAAAATACGGGACCAACCCCCAGCCCAGGGGCACCCGGCCCGGAAGTCGGCCGGGGCATCGCCACACCGCACGGAGCTCTTCATGCTGCAAGCCTATCGTCAACACGTCGCCGAACGCGCCGCCCTCGGCATTCCGCCGCTCGCCCTCGACGCCAAGCAGGTCGCCGAGCTGATCGAGCTGATCAAGAACCCGCCGGCTGGCGAGGAGGCGTTCCTGGTCGAGCTGCTGACGCACCGCGTGCCGCCGGGCGTGGACGATGCCGCCAAGGTCAAGGCCAGCTTCCTGGCCGCCGTCGCTCACGGCGAGCTGTCGGTCGGGCTGGTCAGCAAGGCCAAGGCCACCGAGCTGCTGGGCACCATGGTGGGTGGCTACAACGTGCACCCGCTGATCGAGCTGCTCGACGACGCGGAAGTCGCCGGCATCGCCGCCGACGGTCTGAAGAAGACCCTGCTGATGTTCGACTTCTTCAACGACGTCGCCGCCAAGGCCAAGGCGGGCAACGCCAAGGCGCAGGAAGTGATGCAGTCGTGGGCCGACGCCGAGTGGTTCACCAGCCGTCCGGAAGTGCCCAAGTCGATCACCGTGACCGTGTTCAAGGTGCCCGGCGAGACCAACACCGACGACTTGTCTCCAGCGCCTGACGCATGGAGCCGTCCTGACATCCCATTGCACTACTTGGCGATGTTGAAAAACACCCGCGAAGGCGCAGCG
>JAUPTP010000474.1 GCA_030918015.1 Pseudomonadota bacterium | reverse complement strand
CGTCCTGGTACCTGCTCGATGCGGCCGATCGCATCATCGACGTCAGCCCGGACTGGGATGACGCCGCCGCGCAGGGCCGTGGCGAGGCCAGCGCCTTCCGTGCCAGCGTGGTCGGCCAGCCGCTGCGGCGCTTTCTGCTGGGCGACACCACCCGCATGTTCCTGGCCTCGGCGCTGCAGGCCGCGCGGCTGATCGGCGTGCCGCGCCAGCTCGACTACCGCTGCGACACGCCCGATCAGGCCCGCAAGATGACGATGCGGCTGGTGCCCTTGTCCGACGGGCAGGTGCGTGTCGAGCACCAGGTGGTTCAGTCCTGGGCCCGCAAGGTGCCTCTGCGCTTCGAGGGGCATGTGCATGCGCTGGCGCCGGGGTGGGGCCGGTGCAGTGTCTGCCTGTGGCTGCGCTCTCCTGACGGGCATTGGCAGGATCCGGAGGGGCAGCAGCTGGCCTGGCCGCTCGCGGTCGACTACACCGTCTGCCCGCGCTGCCGCGCCGAGATCGAGCTGCGCCTGCGCCTGCCGGACACCCGCGTCAGCGGCTGAATCACAGGCTGCGCGCCTGGAAGGTGTCGCACTGCGCGGGCTGGCCGCTCTGGAAGCCGCGCTGGAACCAGCGCATGCGCTGCGCGCTGGTGCCGTGGGTGAAGCTCTCCGGGCGCACCGCGCCGCCGGCGTTCTGCTGCAGCGTGTCGTCGCCGATCTGGTGCGCGGCGTTCATCGCCTCTTCCAGGTCGCCCTGCTCGAGCCACTGGCGGCCCTGCTGCGAGCGGCTGGCCCAGACGCCGGCGAAGCAGTCGGCCTGCAGCTCGACGCGCACCGACATCGCGTTGGCCTGCGCCTCGCTCTGGCGGCCGCGCAGCGCGTCGACCTTCTCGGTCACGCCGAGCAGGTGCTGCACATGGTGGCCGACCTCGTGCGCCACCACATAGGCCTGCGCGAAGTCGCCCGGCGCGCCGAGCTGGCGGCGCATCGTGTCGAAGAAGTCGAGGTCGAGGTAGACCTTCTGGTCGCCGGGGCAGTAGAACGGGCCCATCGCCGCCTGCCCGGTGCCGCAGGCGGTGGGGGTGGCGTTGCGGTAGAGCACCAGCACCGGCTTGCGGTACTCGCGGCCCGACTCGCTGAAGACCGGGTCCCAGACCTCCTCGGTCGAGGCCAGCACCGTCGAGACGAAGCGCGCGCTCTCGTCCTGCGGCCTGGCGTGCGGGGTGCCCTGCGTGCTCTGGCTGACCTGCGTCCCGGCCCCCTGCAGGCCGCCGAGCAGGTTGAGGATCGTGCCCGGGTTGATGCCGAAGATCCAGCCCGCCACCAGCGCCACCGCGATCGTGCCCAGGCCGACGCCGCGGCCGCCGCCGATGCGCAGGCCCCCGCCGCCGCCGCCGCCGCTGTCGCGGCGGTCCTCGATCTGGTCGCTCTCGCGCTGTCCTTCCCACTTCATCGTCGCTCTCCTCGGCGCTGTCCCCCGCTGCGGGGAACTTCGTGAATTATTGCCGCGCTCACCCCGCCGTCCAGTAGCCCGGCGTGGCGTAGGAGTGCTTCAGGAAATCGATCCACAGCCGCACCCGCAGCGGCAGGTGGCGCACATGCGGCAGCACCGCGTAGATGCCGTTGGGCGGCGCGGCGTGGGCGTCGAGCACGCTCGCCAGCCGCCCGGCGGCCAGATCGGCCTCGACCTCCCAGGTGCTGCGCCAGGCCAGGCCCAGGCCGGCCAGGCACCAGGCGTGCAGCACCTGGCCGTCGGTGCAGTCGAGCCGGCCGGGCGGGCGCAGGTGCTGCACCGTGCCGTCGATCATGAAGGCCCAGCCGCGCGACTGGCTGGCCTCGGAGCTGAGCGTCAGGCATTCATGGCCGCCGCGCATCAGCTCCAGCGGATGCTGCGGCACGCCGGCGCGCGCCAGATAGGCCGGCGCGGCCACGCACAGCCGCCGGTTGTCGGCCAGCCGCACCGAGATCAGGCTGGAGTCGGGCAGGTCGCCGACACGCACCGCGCAGTCGTAGCCCTCGTTGACCAGATCGATCACCCGGTCGGAGAGGTTCAGCGAGATCGACACCTCCGGGTGCTGCGCCAGGAAACCCGGCACCAGCGGCGCGACATGGCGCCGCCCGAAGCCGCCGGGCGCGGTGATGCGCACATGGCCGCTGGCCTTGACGCCGCCGGCGCTGACGCTGGCCTCGGCGCTGGCGATGTCGGCCAGGATGCGGGTGCAGTCCTCCAGGAAGGCGCTGCCCTCGTGGGTGAGCGAGAGCCGGCGGGTGGTGCGCACCATCAGCTTCACGCCGAGGCGCTCTTCCAGCGCGTCGATGCGCCGGCCGATCACGGCGGGCGCCACGCCCTCGGCCTGCGCGGCGGCGCTCAGGCTGCCACGGCTGACAACGGCGGCGAAGGTTTCGAGCTGCTTGAGACGGTCCATGCGGGGTGGGGGATGGGCAAGAGCGGCGGAAGGGGTGGGCGGCGGAACGAGCGGCCGATGCGCTTGCACGAGGCGGAGTTGCTTGCGCGGCCTCGAGTCCCGCAGTTCGACATCGAGAACAACGCGTCCGTGCGGACGCTCTTTTTTCAGCCGGCATTTCCACGGGCATAGGCACGAGCGATCTGGCGAGCGAGGTTGATGTCTCTGCTGGTGAGGCCGCCGGCGTCGTGTGTGGTCAAGCCGATTTCCACCCGGTTGTAGACATTGCTCCACTCTGGGTGGTGATCCGCCTTTTCAGCGAGGATTGCAACGGCGGTCATGAATGCAAAGGCGCTGACAAAATCTGGAAACGACAACGAGATGTGCAACCTTCCGTCCTGAATTTTCCACTTGCTTGGACCGACACCCGGATCGTTGGCAAGAAAGTGCTCTATTTCTTGCTGAGTCAGTCGCAGTATCAATTGGATTCTCCGGTTGATGCGGTTGATTCTGGGCGGAGCACTC
>JAUPTP010000473.1 GCA_030918015.1 Pseudomonadota bacterium | reverse complement strand
ACCTTGGTCGAGAGGTTGTGCGGGCAGCCGGCGCAGAACCAGGGCGCGCGCCGCGGCGCCTCGGGGGCCCCTGCGGGCAGGCGCGGCACGGTGAAATCGACGACGAGGGCGCGGCGGTCCAGCCGCATGTCATGCGCCGCCAGCCAGGCGGCGACCGGCTCGATCAGCCGGGAGGGGCGCAGCTCGCCCAGCTCGCTCAGCAGCGGCGCGCCCGAGCGGTCGCGCTTGCCGATCAGCGCCGGCCGGGCGTCGGCGGGCGCGGCGTAGAGCAGCTCGCGCAGCTGCTCCTCGACGATCGGCGCCTTCTCCTCGATGACCAGGATCTCGCGCAGGCCGTGCGCGAAGGCGCGCAGCCGCGTGGGCTCGACCGGCCAGCTCAGGCCCACCTTGTAGAGCCGCACGCCGGCGGCGGCGAGCTGCGCCGGCGACAGCTCGAGCCGGCGCAGCACCTCCATCAGGTCCGCATGCGCCTTGCCGACGGTGACGATGCCGACCGTGGCCTGGGCCGACTCGATCACCATCCGGTCGACCGGATTGACGCGCGCGAAGGCGCGCACCGCGTCGAGCTTGGCGTGCAGGCGCTGCTCGATCGCCAGCGAGGGCAGGTCGGGCCAGCGGTAGTGCAGGCCGTCGGCCGGCGGCGCGAAGCCGGTTCGCGCTCGCACCGTGTCGGCGTCCTGCCAGCGCGCCGCGGCACGGGCGATCGCGTCCAGGTCGACGGTGGCGCTGCTCTCGACCACCTCCGAGAGCGCGGTCATGCCGACCCAGGCGCCCGAGAAGCGCGACAGCGCCCAGCCGTGCAGCCCGAACTCGATCAGCTCGGCGATATTGGCGGGCGACAGCACCGGCATCTTCCAGGCCTGGAAGACGCGGTCGCTCTGGTGCGGCATCGACGAGGACACGCAGCCGTGATCGTCGCCGGCCACCACCAGCACGCCGCCGTGCGGCGAGGCGCCGTAGGCGTTGCCGTGGTGCAGCGCGTCGCCGGCGCGGTCCACGCCGGGCCCCTTGCCGTACCAGAGCGCGAACACGCCTTCGACCTCGCGCTGCGGATCGGCTTCGACGCGCTGCGTGCCCAGCACCGCGGTGGCGGCCAGCTCCTCGTTGATCGCCGGCAGGAAGCGCACGCCGGCCGCCTCATAGGCGGCCTTCGCCTTCCAGACCTGCTGGTCGACCTGACCGAGCGGCGAGCCGCGGTAGCCGCTGACGAAGCCGCCCGTGCCCAGACCGGCGGCGGCGTCCGCGGCGCGCTGCATCAGCGGCAGCCGCACCAGCGCCTGCGTGCCGCTGAGCAGCACCGTGCCGCCGCGCGCCAGCAGCGCGTCCTCCAGCCTGACCTCGGGGCGCAGCAGCGCGTGCGCGGGCAAAGGGGCATTCATCGCGGGTCTCCGGTTCTTGTCCTGATGCCGGATGACTCTAGGGATCGATGCCGGTAGCGTCGTTCTTTCGTTTCGCGCAGCATCGCTCTTCCAGGAACGAACATTCCGATTGCTGCGGAGACCGATGAATGGACAGTCCGGATCAGCCTGACAGGCTGGATCGGCGCGACGCGCTGATCCTCAACGAGCTGCAGCGCGATTCGCGCCAGTCGGTGGCGCAGATCGCCGAGCGGGTCGGCATGTCCTCGACCTCGTGCTGGAAGCGGCTGCGCGAGCTGGAGGCTCGCGGCGTGGTCACCGGCTACACCGTCACCATCGACCGCGAGAAGGCGGGGCTGTCGCTGTGCGTGATCGCCGAGGTCAATCTGGCGCCGCACACCGAGGAGACGGTGCAGCGCTTCGAGCGTGCGGTGGCCGCCTGCCCGCAGATCGTCAGCGGCTACAGCACCACCGGCCAGAGCGACTATGTGCTGCGGGTGCTGGTGTCGGACATCAAGGCCTACGAGCGCTTCCTGCACGACACCATGTTCCGCCTGCCCGGCGTGACCCATGTGCGCTCGAGCGTGGTGCTGCGCGAGATCAAGGCGCAGGCGCGGCTGCCGGTCGAGGTGCCGGCGGCCTGAAGCGTGCAGGCGTGCCAGTGCCGGGGCGCCTCAGCTGCTCTCGCGCACCACCAGCTCGAAGCCGACGTCGACGCAGCGCTCCGGGGGCGTGCCGCCGCGCATCAGCGTCAGCAGCATCTGCGCGGCGCGCTGGCCGATCTCGCCGCGCGGGGTGCGCACCGTGGTCAGAGGCGGCACCATCTGATCGCTGCCGGTCAGGTCGTTGAAGCCGACGATGGCCAGCCGCTTCGGCACCGCCAGCCGCAGCCGCTGCGCCGCCAGCAGTGCGCCCTGGGCCAGGTCGTCGTTGCAGAAGAAGATCGCGTCGACCGCCGGTTTCATCGCCAGGATCTGCTCGAGCAGCCGCGCGCCCAGCGCCATCGACGACGGCGCCGGATTGAGCCACTCCAGCCGCGCGTCGTGCAGGCCCGCCTCGCCCAGCGCCTCGCGCCAGCCCTCCAGGCGCTGCAGCGTGCGCGCGTCGAGCTGCGCGCCGGCGAAGGCGATGCGCCGGCGCCCGCGCTCGATCAGGTGGCGCACCACCGCCGCGCCGGCGGCCTTCTGCGAGAAGCCGACGCTGTGCACGCCGGGCGCGGCGATCGTCTCCATGACATGCACGCAGGGCACGCCGCTGGCCTCGATCAGCGCCTGCGCGGCCGGGCTGTGGCTGCGGCCGGTGACGATCAGGCCGGCGGGGCGGTGCATCAGCTGCTCGCGCAGCAGCTGCTCCTCCTCGGACGGGTCGTAGTGGGTGATGCCGATCAGCGCCTGGTAGCCGGCCGGGCGCAGCGTGTGCTGCACCGCCTCGATCAGGTCGACGAAGAGCGTGTTGGACAGCAGCGGAATCAGCACCGCGACATGCGTGCCGCGCTGCGAGGCCAGCGCGCGCGCGGCCGGGTCGGGCACATAGCCCAGGCGGGCGGCGGCCGCGC
>JAUPTP010000472.1 GCA_030918015.1 Pseudomonadota bacterium | reverse complement strand
TCGAGCTGCGTGCCGCCGCTGGCCCCGAGCCGCCGGCCCAGGTCCGGGCGCAGCAGGTAGGTCGGCCGGTCGGCGGCGGCGCTGGCCACCTCGATCGTCTGCAGCCCCAGCGCCTGCAGGCGCGGGCGCAGCGCGGCGACATCGAGCGGCAGGTGCACCGCGTCGCGCGCCTGCGCATGCGCCGCGCCGAAGGCCAGCAGCTCGCGGGTGGGCAGGCTGGCGCCGGCGCGGCCCAGGCCGATGCGCGCCGGCGTCAGCCTGCGCAGCGCCGCCCAGGCATCGGCGGGCACCAGCGCGCCCTCGTCGTGTCGGCGGTCGGCGTCGTGGTCGGCGCCGCTCATGCGAAATGCTCCAGCAGCGCATGCCGGGCCGGGGAGGGCAGCAGCCGGCCCTCGGCGTCGGCCAGGCCCATGCGCTCAAGCCAGGCCTCGAACTCGGGCGCGCGCTTCAGGCCCAGCACCTCGCGCAGCACCAGCGCGTCGTGGAAGGAGGTGCTCTGGTAGTTCAGCATCACATCGTCGGCGCCGGGCACGCCGATCAGGAAGGTGACGCCGGCCGCGCCCAGCAGCAGCATCAGGTTGTCCATGTCGTCCGAGTCGGCCTCGGCATGGTTGGTGTAGCAGACGTCGCAGCCGATCGGCAGGCCCAGCAGCTTGCCGCAGAAATGGTCCTCCAGCCCGGCGCGCACGATCTGCTTGCCGTCGAAGAGGTATTCCGGGCCGATGAAGCCGACCACCGTGTTGCAGATCATCGGCTCGAAGGCGCGCGCCACCGCGTAGGCGCGCACCTCGCAGGTCTGCTGGTCCAGGCCGTGGTGGGCACCGGCCGACAGCGCCGAGCCCTGGCCGGTCTCGAAGTACATGACGTTGTCGCCCAGCGTGCCGCGCCCGAGCGACAGCGCCGCCTCGCGCGCCTCGCGCAGCACCGCCAGGTCGATGCCGAAGCTGCGGTTGGCGGCCTCGGTGCCGGCGATCGACTGGAAGACCAGGTCGACCGGCGCGCCCTGCTCGATGGCGCGGATCTGGTTGGTCACATGCGTCAGCACGCAGGACTGGGTCGGGATCTCGAAGCGCTGGATCACCTCGTCGGTCAGCCGCATCAGGTCGCCCAGCGCGTCGAGCCCGTCGCCGGCCGGGTTGATGCCGATCACCGCGTCGCCGGCGCCGTACATCAGCCCGTCGAGCATCGACAGCGCGATGCCGCGCGCGTCGTCGGTCGGGTGGTTGGGCTGCAGCCGCATCGCCATGCGTCCGGGCAGGCCCAGCGTGTTGCGGAAGCGCGTGATCACCCGGCACTTGCGTGCCACCCGGATCAGGTCCTGGTTGCGCATCAGCTTGGAGACGGCCGCGGCCATCTCCGGCGTGATGCCGCGGCGCACCCGCGCCAGCGTGGCCTCGTCGGTGGCGTCGAGCAGCAGCCAGTCGCGGAAGTCGCCCACCGTCAGGTGCGCGATCTCGGCGAAGGCCCCCGCGTCATGGCTGTCGACGATCAGCCGGGTGACCTCGTCGACTTCATAGGGCACAAGCGCCTCGGACAGGAAGGCCTTGAGCGGCAGCTCGGCCAGCGCCATGCGCGCGGCCATGCGCTCGGTCATGGTGCGCGCGGCCACGCCGGCGAGCACGTCGCCCGAGCGCAAGGGCGTGGCTCGGGCCATCAGCGTGGCCAGGTCGGCGAAGTGCCAGACCTGGCCGCCCAGCGTGTGGGAGTAGGGCATGGACGAAAGGAGAGGGTGGACGAGGGAGGGTTCAGGCCTGCGGGATCAGGTCGTCGCCGGCGGCCAGCGTCGCGCGGTGGCCGGCGGTCAGGCGGAAGTAGCCGTAGGCCAGCGCCATCAGCCCGGCGAAGATCGCCGACACCAGCGGATTGAACCAGACCATCGTGATCAGGCACAGCACCGCCAGCCCGAGCGCGATGGCTGGCAGCACCGGATAGCCGATCGCGGGGAAGGGGCGTTCCAGCGCCGGCTCGGTGCGGCGCAGCACGAACAGGCTCCACATCGACATGATGTACATGACGATGGCGCCCAGCACCGACATGGTGACGATGTTGGCGGTCAGCGTCTGGCCGCCGATCTTGATCAGCTCGTCGCTGAAGATCGCCAGGATGCCGATCACGCCGCCGGCGATGACCGCCAGCCACGGCGTGCCGAAGCGCGGCGACACCGTGGCCAGCGCCCGCGGCAGGTAGCCGGCGCGCGCCAGCGCGAAGATCTGGCGCGAGTAGCCCAGGATGATGCCGTGGAAGCTGGCGACCAGGCCGAACAGGCCGATCCACACCAGCATGTGCAGCCAGCCGCTGTTCTCGCCGACGATCATCTTCATCGCCTGCGGCAGCGGGTCGTTGATGTTGGACAGCTTCGTCCAGTCGCCCGCGCCACCGGCGAAGATCATCACGCCGATGGCCAGCACCAGCAGCGTCAGGATGCCGCCGATGTAGGCGCGCGGAATGGTGACCTGCGGGTTCTTGGCCTCTTCTGCGGCCATCGCCACGCCTTCGATGGCCAAGAAAAACCAGATGGCAAAAGGCACGGCGGCCGCCATGCCGGCCAGCGAGCCGATCGAGAAGGTGTCCGAGCCGGCCCAGCCCTTGGCGGTGAAGTTGTCCCAGGAGAAGCCGGGCGCGACCACGCCCATGAAGACCAGCAGCTCGACGATGGCCAGGATGGTCACGAACAGCTCGAAGGTGGCGGCGGTCTTCACGCCGACGATGTTGAGCGTCATGAACACCACGTAGGCGCCCACGGCCATCCACTTCGGGTCGAGCGCGGGGTACTGCACGTTCAGGTAGGCGCCGATCGCCAGCGCGATGGCGGGCGGGGCGAACACGAATTCCACCAGCGTGGCGAAGCCGGCGACGAAGCCGCCGGTCGGCCCCAGCGCCCGCGAGGCGTAGGCGAAGGGGCCGCCGGCGTGCGG
>JAUPTP010000471.1 GCA_030918015.1 Pseudomonadota bacterium | reverse complement strand
CGCGCCCTCGCCCTGGTGCCCACGCCGAGCGACTGACCCCGACCCACGCCGCCCCTGCCCGAAACACCGCCCAGGCGGTGTTTCTTTTTTCTGCCCTCATTCCTGCAGCGCTCGGCCCGAGAAATTGGCGTAATCACCTGTTCTGCATCAAGGCGATTTACTGTGAAATGGTGCACAGCAGCGGCACCTCGCTGGTGCCCGATGCACCGCCCGGTCGCGGCCTGATCGGCCCGCCCCTGGAAACACCGTCCCCTTGGATGCCAGAAATATGGCATGCAATTTGCTGAATGATATTTGACGTGTTTCCGTGCCCGCCTCGGGACGGGCCGCCCACCGAACGCGAAGGTTTCAGGCGATGGTTTCTTCCTCGAGTCCCAATCCCCAGGTCCGTCATTTCGGATTCCTGCTGCTCGACAATTATTCGATGATCGCCTTCGCCAACGCGGTGGAGGTGCTGCGCATGGCCAATCTGACCAGCCGGCAGACGCTCTATACCTGGAGCGTCTGCGCGGCCGGGGGCGGCTCGGCCCAGGCCAGCAACGGTCTGGGCGTGTGCGGCGCCTGCCTGCCCGAGGACCTGGACCGCTGCGACGCGGTCTTCGTCTGCGGCGGCGTCGAGGTGCAGAAGTCGATTTCCGACAGCCTGATCAAGGACTTGCGTCGCCGCGCCGCCCGCGGACAGACGCTGGGCGCCCTGTGCACCGGCACCCATGCGCTGGCGGCGGCCGGCGTGCTCGACGGCTACCGCTGCGCGGTGCACTGGGAAAATCTGGTCGCGCTGCGCGAATCCTGTCCGAAGGTGAATTTCGCGCTCGAGGTGTTTGTCATCGACCGCGAGCGCATCACCGCTTCGGGCGGCATCGCGCCGCTGCACCTGATGCTGCATCTGGTGCGCCATCACCACGGCAACAAGCTGGCGATGGCGATTTCCGAGCAGTTCATCGTCGACCGGGTGCGCGACCAGAGCGACCAGCAGAAACTGCCGCAGCCGGAATTCGTCGGCCCCGGCTACGAGCATCTGGCCGAGGCGGCCGAACTGATGGCCGCCAACATCGAGGAGCCGCTGCCGCTGTCGGACATCGCCGACGCCGCCGGCATTTCCCTGCGCCAGCTCGAGCGGCTGTTCCATCGCTATTACAAGGTCACGCCGGCCCAGCATTACCTGACGCTGAGGCTGCGCCGGGCGCGCGAGCTGCTCTCGCACACCAGCGCGCCGATCATGCAGATCACGGTGGCCTGCGGATTCCAGACCGCCTCGCATTTCTGCAAGGCCTACCGGGCGCTGTTCGGGCATGCGCCCAGCGAGCACCGCCGCCAGGGCGGCAGCCAGGGCCTGGTGCATGTGGTGGGCGCGCCGGCGCCGGCCGCGGTGCAGCGCCGCGTCCGGATCGAGCGCGGTGCGCCGATGTATGTGTCCTGAGCCCTTCAGCGCGCGCTCCCCCCGCGGCGGCCGGTCCGGCTACAGTGCCCGGCCATGGAGCTTCGTCATCTGCGCTATTTCGTCTGCGTCGCCGAGGAGCAGAACATCGGCCGCGCCGCGCTGCGGCTGCACATCTCGCAGCCGCCGCTGACCCGGCAGATCCAGCAGCTCGAAGAAGAGCTCGGTGCGCTGCTGTTCCGGCGCACCTCGCGCGGCGTCGAGCTGACCGACGCCGGCCGGGTGCTCTACGAGGACGCGCGCGGCATCCTGGCCCAGGCCGAGCGCGCCGCCGAGCGCACCCACAAGGCCGCGCAGGGCCTGCTCGGCCGGGTCGACGTGGCGATCTTCGGCTCGGGCATCTTCGGCGTGATCCCGCAGCTGCTGCGGCGCTTCCGCGAGGCCTGTCCCGAGGTCAGCATCGTGCTGCACTCGCTCGACAAGGAGGCGCAGATCGATGCGCTGCACCACCGGCGCATCACCGTCGCCTTCAACCGGCTGATGCGCCCGGTCGAGGGACTGAGCTGCGAGACGCTGCTGACCGAGCCGCTCTGGGTCGCCGTGCCCTCGGGCACCGCGCTGGCCGCGCGCACCGCCATCACGATGCAGGAGCTGCGCGAGCAGCCGCTGGTGCTCTTTCCCACCGGCTCGCGGCCGAGCTTCATCGACCGGGTGCACGAGATGTGCCGCGGCGCCGGCTTCACGCCGCAGATCGCGCAGGAGGTCGGCGACGTGGTGCACGCGGTCACGCTGGTGGGCACCGGCTTCGGCGCCTGCCTGGTGTCGCGCTCGGCGGCCAACATGAACATGCCCGGCGTGACCTTCCGCCCGCTGCATCATCCGGGGCAGGACCGCATCGACCTGTGCTGCATCCACCGCTCGGACGACGACTCCGAGCTGCTGCAGGCCTTCCTGCGCTCGATGCGCGAGGGCGCTCGGCTGCTGGGCGACCCGCCCTGAAAGCTCGATCCAGTCATTCCTTCGAGGTATGACAGACCCAGCTTGATGGTATTGGACGGCATGGCAGGGCCTGTCCAGAATCCGGTCGTTCCCCCCGAAATGGCAACGACAGGAGACAGACATCATGGCCCTGACCGGCGTACTGCGACCCGGACATGTTCAGCTGCGCATGCTCGACCTCGAGGAAGGCGTGCGCTTCTACCGCGACGTGCTCGGACTGGAGGAGACCGGGCGCGATGCCGACGGCCGCGTCTACCTGAAGGCGTGGGACGAGCGCGACCACCACAGCATCGTGCTGCGCCAGGCCGAGCGCGCCGGCCTGGACTTCCTCGGCTTCAAGGTCGCCGGCAGCGCCGACCTGGACCGCTTCGAGGCCGAGCTGCGCGATGACGGCCTGAAGACCGAACGCATCCCGGCCGGCGAGCTGCTCGAGACCGGCGAGCGCCTGCGCTTCGAGCTGCCCAGCGGCCACCTGATCGAGCTCTACGCCGAGAAGACCTTCGTCGGCAGCCACTTCGGCCAGAAGGATCCCAAGCCC
>JAUPTP010000470.1 GCA_030918015.1 Pseudomonadota bacterium | reverse complement strand
GTGCGCAAGGTGCTGGCGCTCACCGGGCTGAGCCTGGCGCAGATGGACGTGATCGAGCTCAACGAGGCCTTCGCGGCGCAGGGCCTGGCGGTGCTGCGCGACCTGGGCCTGTCCGACGACGACGCACGGGTCAATCCGAACGGCGGCGCCATCGCGCTGGGCCACCCGCTGGGCGCCAGCGGCGCGCGGCTGGTGACCACCGCGATGAACCAGCTGCACCGCATCCAGGGCCGCTACGCGCTGTGCACGATGTGCATCGGCGTGGGGCAGGGCATTGCGGTGGTGATCGAGCGGGTGTGACGGGGCCGCCGTGCAGGTGACTGCGCTTCAGCCGTCGATCAGCGCCGGATTCCAGGCGTGCACCGTCTGGCGCTGCTCGCCCAGCCGTTCGATGCCCAGCGTGATGACATCGCCTGGCCGCAGGAACTGCGGCGGCTTCTGGCCCATGCCCACGCCCGGCGGCGTGCCGGTGGTGATGATGTCGCCGGGCTCCAGCGTCATGAAGCGGCTCAGATAGCTGATGATCTTCGCGACCGAGAAGATCATCGTGCGGGTGTGGCCGGTCTGCTTGCGCACACCGTTCACATCCAGCCACATCGACAGGTTCTGCGGGTCGCCGACCTCGTCGGGGGTGACCAGCCAGGGGCCGATCGGGCCGAAGGTGTCGCAGCCCTTGCCCTTGTCCCAGGTGCCGCCGCGCTCGAGCTGGTATTCGCGCTCGGACAGGTCGTTGACCACGCAGTAGCCGGCCACATGCGACAGCGCCTCGGCCTCGCCGACATGGCGCACGCGCCGTCCGATGACCACCCCCAGCTCGACCTCCCAGTCGGTCTTGACCGAGCCCAGAGGCAGCACCACCGGGTGATTGCAGCCCACGGCACAGCTGCCGAACTTGGTGAAGACAACCGGCTCGGCCGGCAGGGTCATG
Source organism: Pseudomonadota bacterium (assembly GCA_030918015.1). Lineage (GTDB taxonomy): Bacteria > Pseudomonadota > Gammaproteobacteria > Burkholderiales > Burkholderiaceae_C > Sphaerotilus. Next base: position 1,996 of record JAUPTP010000470.1, on the reverse strand, counting down.
CCGGCTTCGGCCGCATGGTCGGCGTAGTTCAGACCGATGGCGATGAACTTGCCCAGTCCGTGCCAGGGCACGCCCAGGCGGCCTGGCTCGACCACGGGCAGCGTGTCGGTGTCCAGGCGGGCCAGCGCGGCCAGCGCCTCGGGCGCGAGCTGATCGGGCCCGAGGTCGGCGATGACGACGCTCAGGTCACGCACCGTGCCATCGGTGTGCAGCAGCGCGGGCTTTTCCTGGCCCTTCGGGCCGTGACGCAGGAGTTTCATGCTGACAGCGGAAATGGGGTGCGCGCAGGCCGGTCGAAAGAGGCAACGTCCGGCCTGCGATTCGGTCCTGGTCGTGTCAGAACGCCTGCTGCCCGGTCGCCTTCTCGATCAGCTTGTCGATCGAGACGGCCAGCACCAGCAGCAGGCCGGTGACGATCAGGCGGATCTCGTTCTCCACGCCCATCAGGTTCAGGCCGTTCTGCACCGTGCCGATGACGAGCGCGCCCAGCAGCGCGGCGTGCACCGAGCCGCGGCCGCCGAACAGGCTGACGCCGCCGATCACCGCCGCGGCGATCGACTCGAGCAGCAGCGTGCCGCCACCGACGCCGCCGCCGGAGAAGACTCCCACGCCCAGCGTGCGCGACGCGGCCAGCACGCCAGCGATGGCCGCCACGGCGCCCGCGATGCCGAAGGCCGCCATCTTGATGCGACCGACGTTGATGCCGGTGCGCCGGGCGGCCTCGTCGTTGTTGCCCACCGCATAGAGGTACAGGCCGAACTGCGTCTCCTTGAGGGTGTAGCCGCCCAGGCCGAGCATCACCGCGAACACCAGCACCAGCAGCGGCACGCCCTGGTGCGCGGTGAGCACGCCCACCACCAGCGCGCCGAGCACCGCTGCGCCCGCCAGCGGCAGGACCAGGCCCGACATCATCGACACCGGCAGGCCGACATGCTTGCGTCGCAGCACGCCGCTGGCCGTGACACCGGCATAGGCCAGCAGACCGACCAGCAGCAGCATCCAGGCCCCGGCGCCCTCGATGCGGGTCTGCGCGATCTGTTCGATGCCGGTGCCCATCAGGCCGTAGCGCGCGGTGGGCGGCAGCAGCAGCAGCTGCGCGCCATTGAGCGCCAGGCCCAGGCCCAGGGTGACGACGAAGGACGGCACGCCCACATAGGTCATCCAGCGGGCCGACAGGCAGCCGATCAGCGCGCCGCAGGTCACCGCGGTGGCCACTGCCACCGCCGGCGAGAAGCCCGATTCGACGATCAGCCGCGCCATCAGCACCGAGGTGACGCCGTTGATCGCCGCCACCGACAGGTCGATCTCCTTGACCAGCAGCACGAACATCAGGCCCAGCGCCATGATGCCCACGATGGTGCTCTGCAGCAGCAGGTTGGAGAGGTTCTGGGCCGAGAGGAAGACCTCGTTCTGGATCGCGAAGAAGACCCAGAGTGCGATCAGGCCGATGACCACCGGCAGTGCGCGCAGGTCGGTGGCCAGCAGCTCGCCGAAGGTGCGGCGCTGCGGGCGGCCGCCGAAGGTCGTGGTGGCCATACCGGCCGGATCGCTCAGTGCTTGCATCATGCTGTTCTCCTTGGAAGTGCGTGGGCGGCTCAGGCCGCCAGGTTCACGCTCTCGTTGCCGCCGACCATGGCGTTGACCACCTGCTCGCCGGTCACCTCGCGCGAGACGAGGCTGGCGGCGTTGGCGCCCAGGCGCATGACCTCGATGCGGTCGGTGCACTTGACGACGAAGTGGTGGATGTCGTGGCTGACGACGACGATGCCCAGGCCCTCGTCGGCCAGCGTGCGGATCAGGCGTGCGACCTGCTCGGCCGCCGAGTGGCTCAGTGCGGCGGTCGGCTCGTCGAGGATCAGCAGCTTGGGCTTCCACAGGATCGAGCGGGCGATGGCGATGTTCTGGCGCTGGCCGCCCGACATCGCCCCCACCGGCCGGGTCAGCGACAGGTTGCCCAGACGCATGCGCCCGAGCACCTCGCGGGCACGCACCTCGC
>JAUPTP010000469.1 GCA_030918015.1 Pseudomonadota bacterium | reverse complement strand
AACTTTCCCACCGTGATGGTGCTGCGCGGCGCGCGGCCGCTGTTCTTCGGCACGATCCTGCCGCATGCGGGCACGCTGGCGCGGCTGGTGCAGTCGGCGCTGGAAGGCGGCGCCACGCAGGCGGTCGGCGCCGCAGGCCACGAACTGGCCGCGCCGGTGGCGGCGCTGCTGGCTCAGGGCGTCGGCGGCGTCGGTGGTGTCAGCGGCACCGGGACCGCGGCGTAGCGCACGCTCAGCGACACCGTCGAGGGCTGGGCCGGCAGGCCGGCCAGATGCGCGTCGTCACCCCAGGCCTCGATCGCCAGCGCCCCGGCCAGCCAGCGCAGCCGGCTCAGGCCCGCGTTCGGAATGGCGCAGGCGCGAGCGCTCGACAGCGGCTGGCCCTGGATGCGGCGCCAGAGCATGTCGAGCACGCCGCCGTGCGTCACCACCAGCACCCGCTGGCCCGGATGGCGCGCCGCCAGCGCGTCGAGCGCGCCGTTGATCCGCGCCGAGAAGGCCCGCACGCTCTCGCCGCCGGGCAGCGCGAAGTCGGCGTCCTGGCGCAGCCACTGCTGCCACAGCGCGGGATGGCGCGCGATCACCTCCTCGGCCGTCAGCCCCTCGAACAGGCCGAAGCCCTGCTCGCGCCAGACCGGATCGACCTCGGGCCGGGCGCCGAGCCGCGCCAGCAGCGGCGCGGCGGTCTGGCGCACCCGCGCCAGGTCGCTGGTGACGATCGCGTCGAAGCGCTCGGCCGCGAGCCGCTCGGCCACCCGTTCGGCCTGCCGCAGGCCGGTGTCGTTGAGCGGCACGTCAAGCTGGCCCTGGAAGCGGTGACTGCGGTTGGAGTCGGTCTCGCCATGGCGGACCAGCGTCAGGAGCGTCGGCGGCGTGAGGTGCGTCATGGCCTGCCAGTATGCGGCTCCGCCCGGTTGGCCGTGCGCGGGGAAGGCCCGGACGACACTGCATAATCCGCCGACCTCGCCCAGCGTGGCGGGGCCCGGACGGATCCGCCGTCCGATTTCACCCCTTCCTTCGATCCCCGTTCGATCACCACCGAGACCCGATCATGGCCGACATCCAAGACGCGCAACCCGTTTTCCAGATCCAGCGCGTGTACCTGAAGGACCTGTCGCTGGAGCAGCCGAACTCGCCGCAGATCCTCGTCGAGCAAGGCCAGCCGTCCGTCGACATCAACCTGGCGGTCGAAGTGCAGCCGGTGGTCGAGGGCATCTACGAAGTCGCGGTGACCGCCACCGTGACGACCAAGATCGGCGAGCGCACCCTGTTCCTGTGCGAAGCCAAGGAAGCCGGCATCTTCGAGATCCGCAACATCGACGAAGAGCAGATGCCCCAGATCCTGGGCATCGCCTGCCCGGGCATCGTCTACCCCTACCTGCGCGCGGTCGTGGCCGACACCGTCACCCGCGCCGGCTTCCCGCCGGTGCACCTGGCCGAGGTCAACTTCCAGGCGATGTACGAAGCCCAGCAGCAGGGCAACGGCGCGCTGAACGCCTGACGATGCGCATCTCGGTGCTCGGCGCCGGAGCGTGGGGCACCGCGCTCGCGGCGCAGGCGGCCACCCGCCATCCGACCCGCCTGTGGGCGCGCGATGCCGCCCAGGCCGCGGCGATCGCCGCCAGCCGGCGCAACGCGCGCTATCTGGCCGACGTCGCCCTGCCCGACGCGCTGGACGTCACCGACGATCTGGCCGCGGCGCTGGCGCATGCCGGCCCGGACGGCCTGCTGATCGTCGCCACGCCGATGGCGGGCCTGCGCGAGATGCTGCAGCACCTGCCCGACGGCGCGGCGGTGCTGTGGCTCAGCAAGGGCTTCGAGGCGGGCAGCGGCCGGCTCGGCCACGAGATCGCGCGCGAGGCGGCGCCGGGGCTGCGCGCGGGCGTGCTCAGCGGCCCGAGCTTCGCGCTGGAGGTCGCGCGCGGCCAGCCCACCGCGCTGGTGGCCGCCAGCCAGGACGCGGCGCTGTGCCAGGCCGCGATCGCCGCGCTGCACGGCCCGACGCTGCGCATCTACTCGTCGACCGACCCGGTCGGCGTGGAGGTGGGCGGCGCGGTCAAGAACGTGCTGGCGATCGCCACCGGCATGGCCGACGGCATGGCGCTGGGCCTGAACGCCCGCGCCGCGCTGATCACCCGCGGTCTGGCCGAGATGACCCGGCTGGGCCAGGCGCTGGGCGGCCGTACCGAGACCTTCATGGGCCTGTCCGGCCTGGGCGACCTGGTGCTGACCGCCACGGGCGATCTCTCGCGCAACCGCCGCGTCGGCCTGAAGCTGGCCGAGGGCCAGACGCTCGAGCGCATCCTGGTCGAGCTCGGCCATGTGTCGGAGGGCGTCTACAGCGCCCGCACCGTGCTCGAGCGCGCCACCGCGCTCGGCGTGGAGATGCCGATCACCCGCGCGGTGGTCGGCGTGCTGCAGGGCGATCTCACCCCGCGCGAGGCGGTGCAGGCGCTGATGCAGCGCGAGGCCCGCGCCGAGAGCTGACGCGCCCCTCAGGCCGCGCCGGCGTAGCCGTTCTGCCGCCAGGCCTCGAACACCGTCACCGCCACCGCGTTGCTCAGGTTCAGGCTGCGCTGCTCGGGGCGCATCGGCAGGCGCACCCGCTGCCCGGCCGGGAAATGCCCGTCGCGCAGCGCCGGCGGCAGGCCGCTGGTCTCGCAGCCGAAGACCAGCCAGTCGCCCGGCTGCCAGGCCACCTCGGCGAAGGGCCGGCTGCCGCGGGTGGTCATCGCGAACATGCGTGCCCGGTCGGGCTGGCAGGTCTCCAGCAGCGCCTCCCACGAGGCATGGCGCCGCACCGGCGCGTACTCGTGATAGTCGAGGCCGGCACGGCGCAGCAGCTTGTCATCCATCGAGAAGCCCAGCGGCTCGACCAGATGCAGCTCGCAGCCGGTGTTGGCCGCCAGGCGGATGACGTTGCC
>JAUPTP010000468.1 GCA_030918015.1 Pseudomonadota bacterium | reverse complement strand
ATCTTTCCTTCTTTGTTCGTGTCTCAGCGATGGCGATGGGCTGGCCGAGATGCGAGATTCTGGCCCCATTGGTCTGCCCTCAGAAGCGAATGAGCGCTGCGGCTTTCCCGTTTTGGCATGCACGATGCAAAAGGCACTAACAGCTTTGCGGACGAACGACGAATGAACCTTGCGGAAAGTGCGTGAAAGTGGAATTTTTGGAATTGGACGGAGTTGCACGCGCAAAGGTGATGGTGCTTTTCACGATGAATTTCGTTAGTATATTTAAGTGGACAAGCACACTCTTTCCCTGTTCGAGCCGGATGATGCCGAGCGGCTGGTGGCGCAACTGGGCGCCAGTTTTCAGGCATGGGTCGATTCCGCGCCAGCGCGCGGCCCTCGAAGCGAAGGCCGGCTCAGGCGGGAATCGGCGCGGATCTATGGCGACATGTGGCAGGCCTTCACCGCCTACTGCGTGCCTGTGGATGAGGACGGGCGGCGTCAGGTCCGCCTGGATCCGTTGCAGGGCCCTGGGGTGGGAGGGGATGAATCCCTGGACCGGGCCGCGCTGCTGGACTTCCTCGAGCATGAGGCGATTCGTCCGCTGCGGCAGGTCAGGACCCGCCAGGCCCGCACCGAGCTGACTCCGCGCTACGCCTGGCGCCTGCTGCAGCTGGTGGATCGCGTGCTCAATCACGTCCGCGAGCAGGCGGGGCAGCCGTCCTACGCCTGCGCGCAGGCGCTGATGCAAGAAGAACCCTACTGCTATGCGAATGCCGCCGCCCTGACGCCCTTGCCGGACGTGCTCAGCGATGCCCAGTGCAATCAGCTGATCGCGTATTGCACGGCGCTGAAGTCGCTGGAGACGGGCGCGGCCAGCGAGTGGAAAGAGCTCAGGGATCGTTGCGCGATGGCGCTGATGCTGGGCGCGGGCCTGGCACCGGGACAGATCCGGGCGCTGAAGATGGCGCATGTGACCCGCGACGGGGGACGCGAGGCCGGTCTGCCGTGGCGGCTCACGATCGTGGCCGATGGCAGCAGCCCCGAGCACCAGGTGCCGATCGCGGAGTGGGCGGCGCGCCAGCTCCAGCTGTGGCTGTCGGCGCGAGCCCGGCTGGGAGCGGAGATGCAGGCCTCGTGCTGGGTCTTCCCGTCGACGCAGACCGGCAAGCCCTGGTCGCATCCGGCGTGTCACCGGGCGGCGGTCAGCCGGATGAAGGCGCTGGGCATCGACGGTGGGGCGCCGTTCAGGCTGCGCCACACGTTCGCCGTGCGGCAGCTGCAGGCCGGTCATGCCGAGGATGATGTGGCGCGCTGGATGGGCTATGTCGACACCGGGCCGATGAAGCGCTATCGGCATCTGCTCGGTGCGCCGGCCGAGGGGCTGGTCTGAGCTGGATCAGAGCGGGGTGCGCTCGCAGTCGAGCAGCCGCTGGTATTCGCCGCGCGCCTCGGGCGAGGCCAGCCGCTCGAACTGCGCCTTCAGGCGTGCGAGCTGACGCAGCCGGCGGACCTTGTCGAGCTGGGCCAGATCGCGCTCGACGCTGGCACGGTCGCGCAGCAGGACGGTCTGATGGTCTTGCCGGCGCACGAGCTGAGCGTAGTCCGCTCGGGCCGTGAGATGCGCCTGAACGGCCGCAGACTCGGTCGAGAGGAAGCGCAGGTAGGTGGCCGTGCGGGCGTGGGCCGCCTCGGGCCAGCGCTGCATCAGGCTGCGCTGCAAGGCGGTCTGCAGACGCCCGATCTCGCCGTCCAGGCGTCCCAGCTGATCGATGATGTCCTGCCGGCGCAGTTCAAGCTGCGTCTGTCGGGTGGCCATGGCGCGACGCAGCGCCGGGCCTTGCGGGGGCAGCTGCAGTCTCGTGGCCAGCTCGGCCGCCAGCCGTCCGTAGTCGTTGCCGTGCTCGCTGCGGGTGTCGAGCGCCCGCAGCCAGAAGGGCTGCCAGCGCTCCAGATAGGCCTCGCTGGTCGAGCGGGGCAGGTCGGCATGCCGGCCTTCGATCAGGGCATGGACATGGGCTTCGTGCAGGGTGATGACGCCGTCATGGTCCCGGTCGGCGGCAGCGGCGCCGGGGCGTGCACGGCCGCTCAGGGCGGAGAAGAAGTCCTCGAGGTAATCGCTGTCCTCGCCCACGGGGGCGCTGCCGCGCGGGCCGGGCGAACAGGCGCCGGATCGGGGCTCGGCCGGCGCGGCGACGAAGCCGCAGCGGTCATGGCCCGAGAGCGTGGCCCTGTCGCGGGCCTGCGGGCGGATCAGGCGCAGGAAGCCGCTCGCATGGCACTGCGCGAACACGAAGCGCATCGGGGCGTTCGCGGGCGCCAGCGCGGCCAGCGCTTCGAGTTCGTGCATCGGCATGCGGGTGTCGTCCCAGAGCCGCAGCGCATGGTCGGCGCGGTCCGACAGGTCGGGATCCACCTGGGCGCTGAAGACGAGCAGGCTGCGCTCGCCCGCGCGCAGGGCCGAGAAATTGCGCTTCAGCGCCAGCGCCAGCTGATCGGCGCGTGCGCCGCCCGCCACCTCGGGCAGGCGCTGCACGCGGTACTGGTCGGCATGGAAGGCCTGCTGACCGAAGATGCGCGCCAGCGGCAGGCCCGGCTCGCGGTGTTCGGCCGGCTGCTGGCGCAGGCGCAGCTCCGGCGCCGCATCGGCCAGGAAGACCTTGAGATCGACCCGCGGGGTGGCGGCGCGCATCAGCTCGGTCAGCCACAGCACGTCGCGCTCGATGCGGCCGGAGCCGTCCTGCGGATCCGATCCACCGCCGACGATCCAGACATGCGAGCGCATCGCGGCCGACGGGGCGCCGGCCGTCGGCGCCTGCGTCTGTGCCTGCGCCGGTACAAGGCCGGGCTGAAGCAGAAGCGCGGCCAGCAGCAGCGCCCGTGCGCCCATGCGGACCGGCTCAGAACTCGGCGGGAACAGTGGTCGGAGCCTCATGGCGATCGGTCAGGACGGGCA
>JAUPTP010000467.1 GCA_030918015.1 Pseudomonadota bacterium | reverse complement strand
CGCAACAAGGTCGAGCAGCTGCAGGTGGAGCCGGTCAGCCAGGCGGCGGCCAACCAGCGCGCCGGCCGCTGCGGCCGGGTGGCCAACGGCATCTGCATCCGGCTCTATGACGAGAAGGACTTCCAGAGCCGGCCGCGCTTCACCGATCCGGAAATCCTGCGCTCGTCGCTGGCCGGGGTGATCCTGCGGATGAAGTCGCTCGGCCTGGGGCTGGTGGAGGACTTTCCCTTCATCGAGCCGCCGCCGCGCAAGGCGGTTGCCGACGGCTACGCGCTGCTGGGCGAGCTGGGCGCGGTCGACGAGGCCAACGAGCTGACCGCCATCGGCCGGGAACTCGCCAGGCTGCCGCTGGATCCGCGCGTGGGCCGCATGATCCTGGAGGCCCGCAGCCGCGAGGCGCTGCACGAGGTGCTGGTCATCGCCAGCGCCTTGAGCGTGCAGGATGTGCGCGACCGGCCGCTCGAGGCCCAGCAGGCGGCCGACGAGAAGCACAGGAAATTCGACGACGAGCGCTCCGAGTTCATGGGCTACCTGAAGCTCTGGAACTGGATCGAGGAGGGCCGGGGCCACCACGGCCACGCCGACGCGGCCAAGGCCGGACAGAAGGTCGACACCCACAAGCTCAGCAACCGCCAGCAGGAGCAGCGCCTGCGCGAGAGCTTCGTCAACCCGCGCCGGGTGCGCGAGTGGCGCGACATCCACAGCCAGCTCCACACCGTGGTGGCCGAGCACGGCTGGCGCCTGAACGGCACGCCGGCCACCTACGAGCAGGTGCACCAGTCGATGCTGGCGGGCCTCTTGGGCAACATCGGCTGCAAGGCCGACGACGACGAGTGGTATCTGGGCGCGCGCGGCATCAAGTTCTGGCGCCATCCGGGCGCGCACCTGTCGAAGAAGCCGGGGCGCTGGCTGATCGCCGCCGAGCTGGTCGACACCACGCGCCTGTTCGGGCGCGGGCTGGCCGCGATCGAGCCGCAGTGGATCGAGCCGATCGCCGGCCATCTGCTGAAGAAACAGCTGCTCGAGCCGCACTGGGAGAAGAAGGCGGGCGAGGTGGTCGCCTTCGAGCGCGCCACGCTCTACGGCATCGTCGTCTACAACCAGCGCCGGGTGAACTTCGGGCTGGTCGACCCGGTGGTCGCGCGCGAGATCTTCATCCGCGAGGCGCTGGTGAACGGCGAGTGGGAGACGCGGCTGCCTTTCCTGGCCCACAACCAGAAGATGATCCGCCAGGTCGAGGAGCTGGAGCACAAGTCGCGCCGCCAGGACGTGCTGGTCGACGAGCACCTGATCTTCGCCTACTACGATGCGCAGCTGCCGCAGGAGGTGGTCAGCGGCGCGAGCTTCGAGCGCTGGTACCGCCATGAGCAGAAGCTCAACCCGAAGCTGCTGCATCTGACGCGCGACGAGCTGATGCGCCACGAGGCCGCCGGCATCACCACCGCGGCCTTCCCGAAGACGATCCGCCTCGGCGGCATCGACTGCGCCGCCACCTACCTGCACGCGCCGGGCGACGCCAAGGACGGCGTCACCGTCACCGTGCCGATCTACGCGCTCAACCAGGTCAGCGAGGAGCGCTGCGACTGGCTGGTGCCGGGCATGCTGGAGGCCAAGGTGATGGCGCTCATCAAGAGCCTGCACCAGCGCCCGCGCTCGCGGCTGATGCCGCTGGCCGAGTTCGTCGCCGAGTTCGTCGAGCTGAACCCGTTCGCGCAGGGGCCGCTGCTGGAGACGCTGCTCAAGGCGGTGCGCGAGCGCACCCAGCTGGCGGTGCAGCGGGGCGACTTCAAGCTCGACATGGTGGCGGCGCACCTGTTCATGAACTTCCGCGTCGTCGACGAGCACGGCCGCCAGCTCGGCACCGGACGCAATCTGGCGGCGCTGAAGGCCGAGCTGGGCGGGCAGGCGCGTTCGGCCTTCCAGGCGCTGGCGGCGCTGAAGACGGGCAGTGGCCCGACGTCCCCGGCCGCTGCGGTCACGCCGGCGCCGGCGGCCGCGTCGGCGGGCAGCCGCAGCGCGAAGGTCAGTCCGCCGCCGGCCGCGCCCGAGCCGCTCGCGCCCCAGGCCTACACCGCCTGGACCTTCGGCGAGCTGCCCGAGCTGATGGAGATCCGCAAGGCCGGCCAGACGCTGATCGGATTTCCCGCGCTGATCGACCGCGGCACGCAGGTCGAGATCGAGGTCTTCGACGAGCCGGCCGCCGCGGCCGTGAAGCACCGCGCCGGCCTGCGCCGTCTGCTGGCGCTGAATCTCAAGGAGCCGCTGAAGTACCTCGAGAAGAACATCCCCGACCTGCAGAAGATGGCGGTGGCCTTCATGCCGCTGGGCACGCAGGAGGAGCTGCGCACCCAGATCATCGATGTGGCGCTGGACCGCGCCTTCCTGGCCGAGCCGCTGCCGCATGACGCCGCCTCCTTCCAGGCGCGCATCGACGAGGGCCGCACCCGGCTGAACCTGATCGCGCAGGAGATCGCCCGCCAGGCCGGCACGGTGCTGCTGGAGTTCGCCGCGGCGCAGCGCAAGCTCAAGGACGCCCGCGCGCCCAGGGACGTCGCCGACGACATCGCCGCGCAGCTGCAGCGCCTGATGGGCAAGCGCTTCATCGCCACGACGCCGTGGGCGCAGCTGCAGCACCTGCCGCGCTACCTCAAGGGCGTGCAGCTGCGGCTCGACAAGCTGCGGGGCGATCCGGCACGCGACGCGCAGCGCCTGGCCGAGCTGCGTCCGCTCGAGCAGCGCTGGAGCCGGCGGGTGGCCGAGCTCAAGGGCGCGCCCGACGCCCGCCTCGACGAGTACCGCTGGCTGATGGAGGAGCTGCGCATCAGCTTCTTCGCCCAGGAGCTGAAGACGCCGCAGCCGGTCAGCACCAAGCGGCTGGACAAGGTCTGGGCGCAGATGTCGATGTGATCGGCGTCGCCCGCCGCCCTCACGGGCGGG
>JAUPTP010000466.1 GCA_030918015.1 Pseudomonadota bacterium | reverse complement strand
GCTCACGCACCGGCGCACCGTGACCGAGGCCGACATCGTCGCCTTCGGCGGCATCTCGGGCGACTTCTTCTACATGCACTTCGACGAGGTCGCCGCCCGCGAGACGCAGTTCGGCCAGCGCATCGCGCATGGCTACTTCGTGCTGTCGGCGGCTGCGGGCCTGTTCGTGTCGCCGGCGCCGGGGCCGGTGCTGGCCAACTACGGGCTGGACACGCTGCGCTTCGTCAAGCCGGTGGCCATCGGCGACACCATCCGCGCGCGGCTGACCTGCAAGCGCAGGATCGACCGCAACCGGGTCGATCCCAGCGGCGTCGGCCAGGGCGTGGTGGCCTGGGATGTCGAGGTCAGCAACCAGCACGGCGAGCTGGTGGCCAGCTACGACATCCTGACGCTGGTGGCCAAGCGGGGCGACGTCGAGCGGGTCGACTGAACGCCAGCACCCCGTTGCCCCGGATGCCGGAGGGCTGTCGCTGCCGGGCATCGCTGGGCTGGTGCTTTCTCACGGCGTGCATTTCCCAGGGGCAGCGGGCCCGCCGCCCTTTAGATGAAAAATCTACAATTTGAAGGATATAGCTTTTTTCTATCCATTCAAATCAAGCAGATCTGGGAACGCGCTCATGAAAGCAAGAACGAGGATCGGCGCCGCATGTGCGCTGCTGTGGCTGGCGGGACTGGGCGTGGCCCGGGCGGCCGATGCGCCGGTGCCGGTGAACTGCGGCGATCCGCAGGCCTATCCCTCCACGGCGGTGCTGGTGATGCGCGGCGGCACACCGGTCGTGCGGGTGGACTTCCAGAAGCAGAAACCCCCCTACAAGAAGCTGGCTGCGGTGCTGAAGGAGTGTCTGGAAGAGGGTAGCAAGGCCTACAGCGGCCCGAAGGACATCGAGTCGGCTGTTCAGCTCAAGGGCGTGGACGATCACGAGTCGGCCGAATCGGTGCGCATCTACTACAGCCAGCAGCAGAAGGCGGTGAAGCTGGCCTCGGTGCCGGTGCTGCAGTGAGTCCCGGGGCCCGCAACGCGATACTCCAGGGTACAGATCCGTTATCCCGGCTGGGCCTGAATCCGGGCGCGGTCTTCCACGACTGGATCCGCAGCGTGCTGGCCCGTGAAGGCATGACGACGCTGGCGGCGCTGCAGGCGCGCCTGGCCGAGCCGCCGCCGGGGCTGTGGAACCGGCGCCAGAACCGGCTGCTCGAGCCGCAGGAGGCATGCGGGCGGCTGGCGATCGTCGCCGCCGACGTGGCCTCCGAGAGCAAGGTGGTCTTTCCGGACCATGCGCCGCTTTACTTCTCCGATCCGATGCAGGCCGATCCGTCGCTGTTCGTGCGCGCGTCGATGTCGATCCCGTTCTTCTTCGAACCGCTGCGCCTGGCGGTGCCGCAGGAGGCGGATGCGGCCGCACGCTGGCTGGAATGGGTCGGCTACGACGCCGAGCAGGAGGGGGGGCTGCCCGCGCATGGCCTCTTCGTCGATGGCGGCGTGGTGTCGAACTTCCCCATCAACCTGTTCCACAACTACAGCCGCATTCCGTCGCGGCCCACCTTCGGCGTCAAGCTGCAGAACGACGAGCGCCGACGCCGCATCGACGGTCCCCTGGGCCTGCTCGGCGCCGTCTTCGACTCGGCCCGACATGGCCTGGACTACGACTTCCTGTCGAACAACCACGACTACCGCCGGCTGGTGCAGTACATCCCGTGCCGCGGGGTGAACTGGCTGGACTTCGGCATGGACGAGGCGACGCGCGCCGGCCTGTTCCGCGAGGGGGCTCGCAAGGCGATCGAGTTCCTCGACGGCTTCGACTGGGAGGCCTACCGCGAGATGCGCTCGCACCTGATCTTCCCGACCGCCTCGGCCTCGACGACCGGGCAGATGCGCATCGGATGAGCGCGGTGCGGTGACATCGTCGCGCCGGCCCGGTAGAAGACACCGGAGCCGACGATGACGATGCCCGACGACACCTGCCCGACCCCCGCGCTGCTGGCGCGGCTGGCTGCCGGCGACCGCGCGGCCTTCGCCGCCGTGGTCGAGACCTGGCCGCGGCCGCTGGCGGGCTTTCTCGGCCGGATGTGGAGTCGCTCGGGATCGGTGTGCGCTGAGGTGCGCGCTCGATCACGCGCCGAGCGGCTGCCCCAGCGCCCGCAGCACGTCGCGCACATACTGCGCCCGGTCCTTGGCGTCCGGATAGGCCCGCTCGATGCGCAGCTTGTCGTTGCCGGCCAGCTTCACGTTCCGGTTCTTCTGCACCAGCTCGATGATGCGCATCGGGTCGATCGGCGGGTTGGGGCGGAAGTGGATGTTCATCACCGCCGGGCCGGCGTCGATCTTCTGGATGCCGTAGGGCCGCGCCTGCACCCGCAGCCGGTGCAGGTCGAACAGCGCCTGGCCCTGCGCCGGCAGCTTGCCGAAGCGGTCGACGCATTCCTCGAGCATCGCGTCGATCTTGTCCAGCCGGTCGGCGGTGGCCAGGCGCTTGTAGAGGTTCAGCCGCACCTGCACGTCCGGGCAGTAGCTGTCGGGCAGCAGCGCCGGCGCGTGCAGATTGACCTCGGTGGTGCCGCCGAAGAAGCCGGTGGGCGAGAGCAGGTCGGGCTCCTTGCCGGCCTTGAGCGCACGCACCGCCTCGGCCAGCATCTCGTTGTAGAGCTGGAAGCCGACCTCCATCATGTTGCCGCTCTGGCTGTCGCCCAGCACCTCGCCGGCGCCGCGGATCTCCAGGTCGTGCATCGCCAGGTAGAAGCCCGAGCCCAGCTCCTCCATGCTCTGGATGGCGTCCAGGCGCTGCGCGGCCTGCTTGGTCAGGCCCTCGATGTCGGGCACCAGCAGGTAGGCGTAGGCCTGGTGGTGGCTGCGGCCGACGCGGCCGCGCAGCTGGTGCAGTTGCGCGAGGCCGAATTTGTCGGCGCGGTTGATGACGATGGTGTTGGCGTGCGGGTTGTCGATGCC
>JAUPTP010000465.1 GCA_030918015.1 Pseudomonadota bacterium | reverse complement strand
GGCGTGCCGGCGGCCACCGCGGCGGTCAGCACGCCGGACGCGTCGGCGCTGTCGCCCCCCAGGCGCACGAAGCCGCCCAGGCCGCGCTCGCCACGCTCGCCCCGCAGCAGCTGCGCGGCCTGGTGGCGCTGACCCACCGCCGCGGGCACGAGCTCGACAACCAGGGGCGCAACGACAGCATGTCGGTCAACCGCACCACGCCGAATCCGGCGGATGTGCGCAGCACCACCGCGCTGCTGAAGATGGACGGCGAGCTGGTCGCCGGCCAGCGCTGGGAGGCGGCGCTGGAGTCGCGCCGGCGCCAGGTCGACACCCAGGTGCTCAGCGCGGTCAGCAGCAGCTCGCTGTCGACCGCCACCCGCGACCACACCGACCGCGACCGCCTGAGCCTGGGCCACCAGCTGCGCACCGGCGCGACCACCGGTCTGACGGAACTCGACACCCGTGTCCATCTGCAGCAGGCCGAGACCCGCCAGCACAGCGCCGAGGACCGCGCCACGCTGGCCGACCGCACCCGCGACAACCGCTACCGCGAGCGGGCGCTGGGCCTGAGCAGCGAGGGCCGCATCCAGACCGGCGGGGCGCTGCCGCAGCGCATCAGCTTCGGCGTCGATCTCAGCCGCAACCGCATCACCGCGCTGCGCGACGGCACCGTGCCGCCTGCCGGCGAGACCTTCCCCGCGCGACCGTTCCCGGACACCGATCACACCCTGCTGGGCGCCTTTGTCCAGAGCGAGATCGAGACCGGCGACATCACCTGGATGCCGGGCCTGCGCCATGACCGCTACCGGCTCGACCCGTCCGCCGAGGGCTACAGCGGCAGCGTGACGGCGCTGAGCGGCAGCGCCTGGTCGCCGCGCCTGGGTGCGGTCTGGCGCCTGGACGCGGCGCTCGAGCCCTATGCGCAGTGGGCCACCGGCTTTCGCTCGCCCGAGCCGGATCAGGTCAACAGCGGCTTCAGCAATGTGGCCTCGGGCTACACCACGGTGGGCAATGCGGCGCTGCGGCCGGAGCGCTCGCGCGGCATCGAGCTGGGCCTGCGCGGCAAGGTCCGTGAGCAGGCGCTGAGCTGGCAGCTGGCGGCCTTCGACAACCGCTATCGCGACTTCATCGAGCAGGTCGCGGTCAGCGGCAGCGGCACGGTGGCCGATCCGACGGTCTATCAGTCGATCAACCTCGACCGGGCCCGCATTCGCGGCCTCGAGGCGCGCGCGAGCTGGGATCCGGCGGGGCCGTGGAAGCTGCAGGCCGCTGCGGCCGGCGCCCGGGGCAGCAAGACCCGCGCGGGCACCAGCTCGGCGCTGAACTCGGTCGATCCCTGGCAGCTCAAGGCCTCGGTCGAATATGACGCCGGCCGCTGGAGCGCCGGCCTGCACTGGACGCACCTGGCGGCCAAGTCGCGCAGCCGCATCGATGGCGCGACGCTGTTCGCGCCGGGCCGCGCCGAGGTGCTCGACCTGCGCGGGCACTGGCAGATCAGCCCGGCGCTGCGCCTGCAGGCCGCGGTGCTGAACCTGACCGACCGGACCTACTGGCGCTGGTCCGATGTGCGCGGGCTGGCCGCCAGCAGCAGCGTGATCGACGGCTACACCGCCCCGGGCCGCAGCGCGCAGCTCGCGCTGCAGGCGGACTTCTGAACCTTCCTGAGGCCTCTCACCATGAATCCGACCGATCTTCCGTCCCTCCGCCAGGCCTTTGCCGAGGCCCGGCGTGCGCCCCGGCCGGCGCGCCACCGCGACATCGGCGAGCGCCTGGGTCTGCCCGAAGGCTGCCTGGTGGCCGCGCATGCCGAGGCCTTCGATCCGGCCGAATCGCCGATGCGCGCGCGCCGGCTGCGGCCCGACTGGCCGGCGCTGGTGGCCGCGCTGGAGCCGCTGGGCGAGGTGATGGCGCTGACGCGCAACGCCTCCTGCGTGCACGAGAAGCTGGGCGTCTACCGCCACGCCAGCGTGCAGGGCCAGGGCCATGTCGGCCTGGTGCTGGGCGGCGAGATCGACCTGCGGGTGTTCTACGGCCGCTGGGCCCACGGCTTCGCGGTCGAGGAGACGCAGGCCGACGGCACGCTGCAGCAGAGCCTGCAGTTCTTCGATGCGCAGGGCGTGGCGATCCACAAGATCTTCCTGAAGCCGCAGAGCGATCGCGAGGCCTTCGCCGCGCTGGTCGAGCGCCATGCCGACGCGCAGGTCGGCGCGGCGCTGCAGCCGCTGCCGCCGGTCGCGCCTGAGCCGGCGCTGGACGATGCACAGGTCGATGTCGCCGCCTGGCGCCAGGCCTGGGCCGGCATGCGCGACACCCATGAGTTCTTCGGCCTGCTGCGGCGCTTCCAGCTGCAGCGCACCCAGGCGCTGCGCCTGGCCGGGCCGGCGTTGGCCCGGCCGGTCGAGCCGGGCGCGGCGCGCCAGCTGCTCGAGCAGGCCGCCGCCGGCGGGGTGCCGATCATGGTCTTCGTCGGCAATCCCGGCATGATCCAGATCCACACCGGCCCGGTGCGCCGCGTCGCGGTCATGGGGCCGTGGCTGAATGTGCTCGATGCCGGCTTCAACCTGCATCTGCGCGAGGATCGCATCGCCAGCGCCTGGCGGGTGCTCAAGCCGACCGAGGACGGCCCGGTGCATTCGCTCGAACTCTTCGATGCCGCCGGCGACACCGTGGCGATGTTCTTCGGCGAGCGCAAGCCGGGCCGCCCGGAGCGCGCCGACTGGCAGGCGCTGGTCGAGGCCCTGCCGCCGCTGGCTGCGGTCGAGGCGCTGGCATGAATGCGCGTCGCCAGTGGCTGGGGCTGACGGCTGCGGCGGCTGCGGTCTCGCTGTGGCCCGGCCGGGCGGGTGCGGCCCGGCCTGCCGAGCGGGTGGTCTGCGCCGGCGGCGCGCTCAGCGAGACGGTCTGCGCGCTGGGCCTGCAGTCGCTGCTGGTCGGGGTCGACACCACCTCGACCTTCCCGGCCG
>JAUPTP010000464.1 GCA_030918015.1 Pseudomonadota bacterium | reverse complement strand
GAATCGGCCGGCGCGGCCACGACCACGCTGCGCGCGCGACCCTCTTCCTCGAGGATGTCCTCGATGAACTCCTTGACCTCGCGGCCGCGCTCGCCGATCAGGCCGACGACGATGACGTCGGCCGCGGTGTAGCGCGCCATCATGCCCAGCAGCACCGACTTGCCCACGCCGGTGCCGGCGAACAGGCCGATGCGCTGGCCCTTGCCGACGGTCAGCATCGCGTTGATCGAGCGCACGCCGGTGTCCAGCGGCGTGCGCACCGGGTCGCGGTCCATCGCGTTGATCGGCCGGCGCACCAGCGGCATCGGCTGCACGCCCGTCAGCGGTCCGCCGCCGTCCATCGGCCGCCCGCCCGCATCGACCACCCGGCCGAGCAGGCCGTCGCCGATCGGCAGGTGGCAGGAGCGATCCTCGCTGCGGCGCCACATGTGGCGGCTCTCGCCGAGCTCCAGCGGCGGCACCGGCACCTCCATCGGCACCACCCGCGCGCCGCTGGCCAGGCCGTGGATCTCGCCGGCCGGCATCAGGAAGGCGCGGTCGCCGGTGAAGCCCACCACCTCGGCCTGCACCGGCGGCTGGCCCGGCATCAGCACCTCGCACAGCGAGCCCACCGGCACGCGGATGCCGATCACCTCGAGCACCAGCCCGGTCACCCGCACCAGCGTGCCCTGCACCAGCAGCGGCGCCTCCAGACTGGCACGCTCGTGCATTTCCTCGAGAAAGCGCACCCAGCGCCCGGGAATCTCGCCGGGGGCCGGACGGGCGCCATCGCGCATCGACGTCATGGATGCGCTCCGTCACCCGAGGACGGATCGGCCAGCGACAACGGACCGAGCGCCGCCATCGCACGCGCCCAGCGGGTGGCCACCCGCGCGTCGACCGTGCCCAGATCGGACTCGACCAGGCAGCCGCCGCGGTCGATGTTCGGATCGGCCATCAGCCGGGCGTGCCGGGTCGTGAAGAGATCCGCACAGCCCTGCTCCACCGCCGCCAGATCGGACGGGTTCAGCCGCACGCGGATATGGCGGGCCGACAGCAGCACCTCGCCCAGCGCCTCCTGGGTGACGCGCACGACCGCGGCCGCCGGGGTCTGCAGCTCGGTGCGCAGCACCTGGCGAGCCACCTGCAGCGCGATGCCCGCCACCCGCCGGGCCACCGCCTGCTCGAGCCCGTCGAGCTGGCGCTGGAACTGCTCGAGCACCGCCGCCACCGGCACACCGACCTCGGCCTCCTGGTGTCGGCGATAGTCCTCGAGCGCCGCCAGGCCTTCCTCGCGCCCCGTGCGCAGCCCCTCGTCCCGACCGAGCGCCCGGCCCTTCTCGAAGGCCTCCTCGGCCAGCTGGCGCGCACGGGCCTGCTCGGCCTGGCGGGTGTCCTGAATGGCCTTGAGCACCTCTGGCGCCGGCGCCGGCGGCTCGGCGGGCGCGCTGACCCGCCCCCGCGATCTGGCCGCAGGCGCATCGAGACGCCCCGGACTCCAGCGCACCACATCGCCCAGCTCCTCGCGCGGAATGAAGCGGGTCAGCGAAGGCGGCACCGACGCCGGCAGCGCCTGCAGGTCGATCGGCGCGAAGCCGGGATCGCGCGACTGGCGCTGCACGCGCTCGGCGAAGGACTCAGAGGAACTGGCCATCGCTGCCTCCGCCCAGCATCAGCTGACCTTCGTCCGACAGGCGCCGGGCGATCTGCAGGATCTCCTTCTGCTCGGCCTCGACCTCGGCGACCCGCACCGGGCCGCGCGAGGCCAGGTCCTCGCGCAGCATCTCGGCGGCGCGGCTGGACATGTTGCGGAAGATCTTCTCGCGCAGATCGTCGGTGGCGCCCTTGAGCGCGACCAGCAGCGACTCGCTCTGCACCTCCTTCAGCAGCGCCTGGATGCCGCGGTCGTCCACGCGCATCAGATCGTCGAAGGTGAACATGCTGTCGGTGATCTTCTGCGCCAGCTCGGCATCGGTCTCGCGGATGTAGTCGAGCACCGAGCCCTCGATCGCCGAGCCCAGCAGGTTGAGCACCTCGGCGGCGCTCTTGACGCCGCCCATGTTGGCCTTGCGCATGCGGTCGCCGCCGGCCAGCACCTTCGACAGCACGTCGCTGAGCTCCTTGAGCGCGGCCGGCTGCACGCCGTCGAGCGTGGCCAGGCGGATCATCACCTCGTTGCGGTGGCCCTCGGGGAAGCGGCGCAGCACCTCGCTGACCTGCTCCGGCTCGAGGTGGACCAGGATGACCGCGACGATCTGCGGATGCTCGCGGCGCAGCAGGTCGGCCACCGCCGCCGGATCCATCCACTTCAGGTTGTCGATGCCGGGAGCGTCGTTGACCCGCACGATGCGGTCGAGCAGCAGATTGGCCTTGTCGTCGCCCAGCGCGCGGCGCATCACCCGGCGCACATACTCGTCGGTGTCGAGCTCGAGCAGCCCGGCGTCATGCACCTGCTCCTCGAAACGCAGCAAGACCCGCTCGTAGCGATCGCGCTGGATCGTCTTCGTGCGGGCCATCTTCTCGCCCAGCTTCTGCGCCTCCTTGGGCGTGAGGTGCCGAAAGACTTCGGCCGCATCCTCCTCGCCCATCGAGATCAGCAGGATCGCCGCGTCCTCGAGTCCCTGGTCGTCCATCGCTCACGCTCTCCTCGTCATTCGGCTTCCGTGCCGTTGACCCACCCGCGCAGGATGCGCGCGACCGCCGCCGGGTTCTTGCGCGTCAGGTCGCGCACCTCATGGAGTCGGCGATCAGACGGGCTCATCTCCTCGGGGCCGGACAGGGCGGGCACGGAACTCTCGCCCGAGGCATCCGTCAAGGCGGGCAGCGCTTCAACATCATCAATCACCGCATCCAGGCGCAGCTTCTCGCGCTCGAGCTCCTCGGCCTTGCGCATGTCGCGCAGCACCGGCCGGATCACGCCGAACACCACCGCCAGGCCCAGCGCCACCAGCGCCAGCGGCACCGCCAG
>JAUPTP010000463.1 GCA_030918015.1 Pseudomonadota bacterium | reverse complement strand
GCAGCAGATCCTCGAGCGGGCGGTGGCGCAGGAAGGGCCAGCCGCGCAGCGTCTCCAGCCAGAGCGCGTCGGGAATCGCGCGGGCCTCGAGCACGCGGCGGCGGCGCCAGTCGCGCCAGGCCTGCTGCCAGCGGCCGAAGATCATGACGCGTCCAGCAGGCTCTGGCGGTGCAGGCCCTGGGCGCTCAGCCGCAGCACCTCGGCGCGGGCCGGGCCATGCAGATCGTCGAGATCCCAGTCCGACAGCACATGGCGGCTCAGGCCCGGCCCCAGCCGCTCGTCGCCGGGACGGTGGGTGTGGCCGTGGATCAGCCGGTCGGCGCCCGCGGTGGTCAGCAGCGACAGCATCTCGGCGCGGTCCAGGTCGGCATAGCCGGCCAGGCCCTGCTCGCGCTTGCGCTGCTCGCTGCCGTCGCGCAGCGAGCGGGCGATGGCCTGCCGCTCGGCCAGCGGCCGGGCGAGGAAGGCCTCGCGCCAGCCGGGCGAGCGGACCTGGGCGCGGAAGCGCTGGTAGTCGCGGTCGTCCAGGCATTCGGCGTCGCCGTGCACCAGCACATGGCGGTGGCCGAAGGCCTGCAGCACGCAGCGGTCGGGCAGCACGGTCCAGCCCAGGCGGCGTGCCGCCTCGGGCCCGAGCAGGAAATCGCGGTTGCCGGTGAGCATCGCCACCGGCCTGAGGCGGGCGGCGGCCGCCAGGGCCTGCAGGGCCTGGGGCAGCGGCTCGTCCGCGTCGCCGGCCAGGTCGAGCTGGTCGTCACCCACCCAGGCCTCGAACACGTCGCCCAGCAGGACGAGCAGGTCGGCCTGGCAGGTGGCGAGATGGTCGACCAGCGCCTGGGTGGTGCGCGGTGCGTGATCCCCCAGGTGCAGGTCGGACAGCAGCTCGATGCCGCGCCAGTGCGGCGCGGCATGGATCTCGCTGGCGACCCCGAGCGGGCCGTCCAGCAGGGTGATCACTCGACGATCACCGCGCGGGTGATGACGACGTCCTCGACCGGCACGTCGTCGTGGAAGCCGCGCGAGCCGGTGCGCACCTTCTCGATCTGGTCGACGATGGCGGTGCCGTCGACGACACGGCCGAAGACCGCGTAGCCCCAGCCCTGCATCGACTCCGAGCGGAAGTTGAGGAAGTCGTTGTTGGCGGTGTTGATGAAGAACTGGGCGGTGGCCGAGTGCGGCGCGTTGGTGCGCGCCATCGCCAGCGTGTACTTGTCGTTCTTCAGGCCGTTGTTGGCCTCGTTCTTGATCTCGCCCTTCGTGGGCTTCTGCTTCAGGCCCGGCTCCATGCCGCCGCCCTGGACCATGAAGCCCTTGATGACGCGGTGGAAGACGGTGCCGTCGTAGTGACCGCTGCGCACGTAGTTCAGGAAGTTCTCGGCCGACAGCGGAGCGCGCTCGGCGTCGAGCTCGATGCGGATGGTGCCGAGGTTGGTCTGCAGTTCGACTTGCGGGGATGCCATGGTGTTCATTTCTCCAGGGAGGCTTTCTTGATCAGGACAGGTTCGGCCGGCACGTCGCGGTGCATGCCCGCCGAGCCGGTGCGCACGGCGCGGATCTTGTCGACCACGTCCATGCCTTCGACCACGCGGCCGAAGACCGCATAGCCGTTGCCGTCAGGCGAATTCGGCTGGTCCAGGAAGGGATTGTCCTTCACGTTGATGAAGAACTGGGAAGTCGCGGAATCCGGCACGCTGGTGCGCGCCATGGCCAGGGTGCCGCGGGTGTTGCTCAGGCCGTTGCGGCTCTCCAGCGGGATCGGCGCGCGGGTGGGTTTCTCCTTCATCGAGGGCTCCATGCCGCCGCCCTGGATCATGAAGTTGCCGATCACGCGGTGGAAGATGGTGCCGTCGTAGTGGCCGGCCTTGACGTACTCGATGAAGTTCGCGACGGTCTTGGGCGCCTTGGCGGCGTCCAGATCGACGACGATGTCGCCCATCGACGTGGCCAGGCGCACCTTCTCGGCCTGGGCCGCGCCGGACAGCGCCAGGCCCAGGGCCAGCGCGGTCGCGAAACGGGCGAACGGGACAGCAGTCATTGCATCACTCCTTCAGTCCTGTGAGGCGTTCGCGGCCGGAATGGCCGGCGAACAGGCGCAAGTCTGCCAGCTTGGCGGGTCGGCCTGCATGAAGCCGGGTTGCTGATCCCGCGGGGGGGCGGATTGTGCAGAGTCCCGCCGGGCGATCCCGCCGGCCGGGGGGGCGCGCCCGGCGGCCATGCCGGCGGGGCTATACTGGCCGCCCGGTCGACATCCCGAGGTCCGTTCGCGACCCCCGCCGACCGCTTCCCGCCACCGACTTTCCGCCGATCGATGACTCTCCGCATCCACAACAGCCTCACTCGCACGCTCGAAGACTTCCAGTCCATCGAACCCGGCCAGGTGCGGATGTACGTGTGCGGCATGACGATCTACGACCTCTGCCACATCGGCCACGCGCGGATGATGATGTCCTTCGACGTGGTGCAGCGCTGGCTGCGCGCCAGCGGCTATGCGGTCACCTATGTGCGCAACATCACCGACATCGACGACAAGATCATCCGCCGCGCGGTCGAGCGCGGCATCACCATCCGCCAGCTCACCGACGAGATGACCGCGGCGATGCACGCCGACATCGGCGCGCTGGGCATCGAGCCGCCGACCCACGAGCCGCGCGCCACCGAGTACGTGCCGCAGATGCTGTCGATGATCGGTCGGCTGCAGGAGAAGGGCCTGGCCTACCAGGCCGGCAACGGCGACGTGAACTACGCGGTGCGCCGCTTCCCCGGCTACGGCCGGCTCTCGGGCAAGTCGCTCGACGACCTGCGCGCCGGCGAGCGCGTCGCGGTGGCCGACGGCAAGGACGATCCGCTCGACTTCGTGCTGTGGAAATCGGCCAAGCCCGAGGAGCCCGAGGACGCCAAGTACCCGTCCGCCTACGGTCCGGGCCGCCCGGGCTGGCACATCGAGTGC
>JAUPTP010000462.1 GCA_030918015.1 Pseudomonadota bacterium | reverse complement strand
TCGAGTTCATCGAGCGCCGCGCCGACCAGGGCTTCGGCGAGGGCAACTTCAAGGCGCTGTTCGAGTCGCTCGAGCGCGACCAGATCCGCCGCGGCGCCCTGGCGCTGGAGGCCGAGGCATGAGCCGCTACCGGCTGGGCCCCCACGCCCCGTGCATCGCCGAGGAGGCCTTCATCGCGCCGGGCACGCACCTGATCGGCCAGGTGACGATCGGCGCGGGCTCCAGCGTCTGGTTCGGCGCCGTGCTGCGCGGCGACAACGCGCCGATCGTGCTGGGCGCGCGCTGCAATGTGCAGGAGGGCGCGGTGCTGCACGCCGATCCGGGCTTCGCGCTACAGGTGGGCGACGAGGTCACCATCGGCCACCAGGCGATGCTGCATGGCTGCCGGATCGGCACGGGCACGCTGGTCGGCATCCAGGCGGTGGTGCTCAATGGCGCCGTCATCGGCGAGGAGTGCCTGATCGGCGCCGGAGCGCTGGTTCCGGAGGGGCGCACCTTTCCGCCGCGCTCGCTGATCCTGGGCACGCCGGCGAAGGTGGTGCGGCCGCTGACCGAGGCCGAAGTGGCGGGCCTGCGCCAGAGTGCGACGACCTATGCCGCCAAGGCGCGCGAGCTGGCCGCCATGCTGGAACGAGTTTGAACGTTCAAACTCCACCCGCGGCCAGTGCAGGCGCGCCGGCGTCCAGCACGGTGCGCATCACGACCTCGCCGCCGGTCTCGCGCAGCACCCGCTCGACCACCTCGTCCATCGCCTGCTGCAGCACCGCATCGGTGATGCAAGGCAGCGCGTCCAGGTTGAAGAACACGGCCGGCGTGTCCAGCCGGGTCTGCGTGCCGGCCGCCTGGCGCCAGACCCAGCGTCGGGTGAGCACCTCCTGGCCATGGCACAGGACGATCTCGCCGGCGGGCGGAAACTCGGCCGGTGCGCCATCGGGCGGAAAGAAGGCATCGCCCGGCCGGGCGTGCCGCAGCACGATCGGCCCGTCCTGCTGCGGCCAGGGGTGCACGCCCGCCGGCAGCAGATGACGCAGCGAGATCAGCGTGCCGATGTCGACCAGCGCGTGGATGGAAGGCACCCCGTCGGGGCGCAGCGCCCGGCGCAGCAGCGACTCCACGGCGCTGCGGTGCTCGGACGGCCGCGCGCCAAAGGCCCGGAACGCCTCGCGCCAGGCCGCGATCTCGGGCAGGTCGGTCACGCTGCAGCCGTCCAGGCGCTGGCGCAGGGTCGCCTCAAGCCGCCGCAGCTCGGTCCGCAGCGCCGCAGACGACGGCTGATTTCTCGTCCCGCGGACCGCGATCACCCCCCGGCGATAGCCGGGGCACAGCGCAAAGACCGCCGGATCGATCTGGCAGTCGGGCGCCGTCATGCCAGCACCTGCGCGATGGCCTCGCCGACCGCATCGACATTGCGCGCGTTCAGACCGGCCACGCACATGCGGCCGCTGCGCAGCAGGTAGATGCCGAACTCCTGGCGCAGCCGCTCGACCTGCGGCGGCGTCAGCCCGGTGTAGGTGAACATGCCGCGCTGCTGCAGATAGCGGTCGAGCAAGGGGCTGCCGATCCGCCCCGAGAGCCGGGCGTGCAGGGCGTGGCGCATGCGCTCGATGCGCTGGCGCAGTTCGCCCAGCTCGCGCGACCAGTCGGCCGCCAGCTCGGCGTCGTCCAGCACGGTGGCGATCACCCGCGCGCCGTGGGTGGGCGGGTTGCTGTAGTTGGCGCGCACCGTCGCCTCCAGCTGCCCCTGCAGGCGGGCGGCCTCCTCGCGCGTGGCGCAGACCACGCTCAGGCCGCCGCAGCGCTCGCCGTAGAGCGAGAAGTTCTTCGAGAAGGAATTGGCCACCAGGCAGGCCACCCCGGATTCGGCCAGGGTGCGCACCGCCTGCGCGTCGGGCTCCAGCCCCTCACCGAAGCCCTGATAGGCCATGTCGACGAAGGCGATCGCCTCGCGCTCGCGCAGTACCGGGATCAGCTGCTGCCACTGTGCCGACGACAGGTCCACGCCCGTGGGGTTGTGGCAGCAGGCGTGCAGCAGCACGATGCTGCGCGCCGGCAGCCGCGACAGCGCCGCGAGCATCTCCTCGAAACGCAGACCGCCGCTGCGCGCGTCGTGGTAGGGGTAGGTGTGCACCGCAAAGCCCGCGCCCTCGAAGACGACGCGGTGATTCTCCCAGGACGGATCGCTGATCCACACGCCCGCCTCGGGGAAGAGACGGCGCAGCAGATCGGCCCCCACCTTCAGCGCGCCGCTGCCGCCCAGCGTCTGCAGGGTGGCGATGCGGCCCTCGGCCCGCAGCGGGCTGTCCGCGCCGAAGACGCAGCGCCCGATGGCCTCGCGCAGCGCGCCCAGGCCCGCCATCGGCAGGTAGGGGCGCGGGCCCTCGCCGTGCGGCCCCTGCAGGCGGCGCTCGACCTCGCTCACCGCGTGCATCACCGGCAGGCGGCCGGCCTCGTCGAAGCACAGGCCGATGCTCAGGTTGACCTTGTCGGCGCGCGGGTCGCGCTGGAAATCCTCGTTGAGGCTCAGGATGGGATCGCCCGGATAGGCCGGGGCGTGGGCGAACAGGGAAGAAGCGGACATCGGAAAACTCGTCTCAGGCAAGATCAGACCGACCGGACATAGCCGGTCTTGATCGTGGTGTAGAACTCGGCCGCGTGACAGCCCTGCTCGCGCGGCCCGAAGCTGGAGGCCTTGCGCCCGCCGAAAGGCACATGCGGATCGACTCCGGCGGTGGGCGCGTTGACCATCACCATGCCGGCCTGGAGCTGGCGGCGGAACTGGTGCGCATGGCGCAGCGAGGTGGTGACGACGCCGGCCGACAGGCCGAACGCGGTGTCGTTGGCCACCTCCAGCGCCTCCTCGGCATCGTGCACCCGCAGCACGCAGGCCACCGGGCCGAAGATCTCCTCGCGGTTGATGCGCATGCTGCGGTCGGTGTCGACGAAGAGCGC
>JAUPTP010000027.1 GCA_030918015.1 Pseudomonadota bacterium | reverse complement strand
GTGGCCTGATGGCCGAGTCCGATCTGGCCCGCGAGCCGATGCCGCCGATCACCGAGATCGAGCCGATGACGCTCGAGATGGCCGCCACCGGCCCGGCCGGTCTGCCCGGCGACGAGGCGGCGGCCGGGGCCGAGGTGATCCGTCTCGAGGAGTTCCGGGCGCAGGTGGGCGCCGAGATGCTGCGCGCGGCCCAGCCCGAGCGCGACCCTGAGGTCGATCAGGTCAAGGTCATCGGTCCGCTGCGGCTGCAGATTCCGCTGTTCAACATCTACCTGACCGAGGCGGACGAGGTCTCGCGCCGGCTCGGCACCGAGCTGACGCTGTGGTCGATGGAGCTGCCGCGGGCGATCGACGCCGAGGTGGTGGTGCTGGCACACCGGCTGGCGGGCAATTCGGCCACGGTCGGGTTCACCGATCTGGCCGGGCTGGCCCGCCTGCTCGAGCAGGCGCTGCAGCGCGTGCCGCTGCTGCAGCGCCACGGGGCGCTGGAGGCGGCCGACGCGGAGCTGTTCGTCGCGGTCAGCGATGACATCCGCCGGCTGCTGCACCAGTTCGCGGCCGGATTCCTGCGGCCGGCTTCGGCCAGCGTGCTCGACCGGATGCACGACTGGCTGGCCGCGCTGCCGCAGCGGCTGCCGGTCGCGGCGCTGGAGGCCTTGCAGGCCTCGCCGGAGGCGGCTCTGGCGACGGGTGCAGCGCCTGCGGTCGAGGCGAGTGCGCCGGTTGCGCCCGCCGGTCCGGCGGCGGGGGGGGCGTCGGTGTCCGGGCCTGTGCGCCAGCCCGATCCCGAGTTCGAGGTCGACATCGAGCATGTCGACCAGGTCGATGCCGACCTGTTCCCGATCTTCGTCGAGGAGGCCCAGGAGCTGCTGCCGCACATCGAGACGCAGATCGCGGCCTGGCTGGACGACAGCAGCCTGAGCGCCCCGGCCTCGGCCCTGATGCGCTCGCTGCACACCTTCAAGGGCAGCGCCCGTCTGGCAGGGGCGATGCGGCTGGGCGAGATGGCGCACCGGCTGGAGTCGGCGGTCGAGTCGCTGGCAGGGGCGCCCGAGGAGGCGGGCCTGCAGCGGCTGTCGCGCCAGGTCGACGCGCTGTCGGCCTCGTTCGACCGGCTGTGCCTGCGCCAGGCCGGGGATGCCTCGACGCTCTTCGCGGCCTGGTCGACCCGCCCGGCGCCGCTGGGGCCTGTGTCGGTCGCGCCATCCCCGTCCCAGGAGGCGGCGACCCTCTGGCAGGCCTTGCCCGAGCCCTCTCCCGCCGCGGGCGAAGGGCTGCCGCTGCAGGCGGGCGAGGGCCTCGACTGGCGCCGCTACCTGAGCTCGGCGCGGGCCTTGCCGGTCATGCCGGCCCAGCCCGAGCGGGCGCCGGTCAACCCGCAGCCGCTGCGGGTGCGCGCGCCGCTGCTCGACCGGCTGGTCAATCTTGCCGGCGAGGTCAGCATCACCCGCTCGCGGCTGGAGTCCGAGCTGGCGCAGATCCGCGGCTCGCTGGGCGACCTCACCGACAACCTCGAGCGACTGGGCCGTCAGCTCCATGACGTGACGCTGCAGGCCGACACCCAGCTCGAGTCGCGCCAGGCGGCCGCGCGCGCGGCGGCGCAGGAGTTCGATCCGCTCGAGCTCGACCGCTACACCCGGCTGCAGGAGCTCACCCGCATGATGGCCGAGTCGGTCAACGACGTGGCCACCGTGCGCGGTGCGCTGCAGCGCACGCTGCAGACCGCCGAGGACGAGCTGGCCTCGCAGGCCCGGCTGACCCGCGAGCTGCAGGGCGATCTGCTGCGCACCCGCATGGTCGAGTTCGAGAGCCTGTCCGAGCGCCTATACCGGGTGGTGCGGCTGGCGGCCAAGGAGACCGGTCGCCAGGTGCGCTTCGACATCGTCGGCGGCTCGATCGAGGTGGATCGCGGCGTGCTCGACCGCATGAACGCCGCCTTCGAGCACCTGCTGCGCAACTGCGTGATCCACGGCATCGAGCCGCCCGAGCAGCGCCAGGCCGCCGGCAAGGATCCGACCGGCAGCATCGTCATCACCCTCGAGCAGGAAGGCAACGAGGTCAGCGTCGAGATCCGCGACGATGGCGCGGGGCTGGACCTGCCGCGCATTCGTCAACGGGCCCTCGAGATGGGTCTGATCGGCGCGGCCGACGAGCTCGACGAGCGCGAGCTGGCCAACCTGATCTTCATGCCGGGCCTCTCGACCGTCGCGGTGCTGACCGAGGCGGCTGGCCGCGGCGTCGGCATGGATGTGGTCAAGTCGGAGATCCAGGCTCTGGGCGGTCGCATCGAGATCCTGAGCCGGTCGGGGCGGGGCACGCGCTTTCGCCTGGTCATGCCGCTCACGACGGTGGTCACGCAGGTGGTGCTGCTGCGTGCGGGCGGACGCTCGATCGCGGTGCCGTCCAATCTGGTCGAGCTGGTGCAGCGTCAGCCCATCGAGCTGGTGCAGCAGGCGGCTCATGACGGGCATTACCTGTACGGCGGGCTGCGTCTGCCCTTCTACTGGCTGGGGGCCTTGCTCGACGGCAGCGGGCACAGCCTGGAGGTCGCCGGCGCGCGCACGCTGCCGCTGGTGGTGGTGCGCTCCGCGCAGCAGCGGGTCGCGCTGCAGGTCGACGAGGTGCTGGGCAGCCATGAAGTGGTCGTCAAGAACCTGGGCCCGCAGCTCTCGCGCCTGCCGGGGCTGGCGGGCATGACGCTGCTGGCGTCGGGCACGGTCGCGCTGATCTACAACCCGGTCACGCTGGCGGCGGTCTATGGGGCCGAGGCCCAGCGTCTGATGCAGGTGCCCGAGGCGTTGCCGGCCGATGTCGCGCCGTGCGAGCCGGTGCGGCCGGCTCCGCTGGTGCTGGTGGTCGATGACTCGCTCACGGTGCGGCGCATCACCAAGCGGCTGCTCGAGCGCGAGGGCTGCCGCGTCGTGCTGGCCAAGGACGGCATGGAGGCGCTCGAGCAGCTCGCCGGCGAGCGCCCGGCCGTGGTGCTGTCGGACATCGAGATGCCGCGCATGGACGGCTTCGATCTGCTGCGCAACATCCGTGGCGATGCGGCCCTGGCCGACCTGCCGGTGATCATGATCACCTCGCGGATCGCGCAGAAACATCGTGATCTTGCGCACGAGCTGGGGGCAAATGGCTATCTGGGCAAGCCGTATGGCGAGGAGGAATTGCTAAGGCTGATCCGCAGACATGCCGATGTAGCAGCACCCCTCCCGCTCTGACGGAGTTTGCCTGATGTCCCAGAACCCACCGAACCGGTGTGCGCCCTCGATCGCAGCTCCGCTGGATCTGCTGATCGAGATGACCTGCACACGCGAGCGGGTCATGATCGATTCGGCTCTGCTGTCCGCTCTGTCCGATACCGATGGTGTCCAGGAGGTGCGGCTGTGGCGGCTGATCGGCGAGATCGACGGGCCGAGGTTCTGGATCCTGTGCGGTCTCCAGCGGGTGGGGCGCGAGCCGCCGCTGGTGGCCGACCAGCTGCCCGAGGACGACCGCGATCCGCTGCAGCTCTCCAGCCTGCCGTCGCACTGGCAGTGCTTCGAGCGGGCCGAGGTGACCCGCACCGTCGACGGCGACCGGCATCTGCTGCTGCTGCCGATGGCCGGCGACCTGCACACGGCCGGCGTGCTCGAGGTGTGCTCCTCGCATCCGGTCAGCGAGCCGGTGCGCACCCTGCTGGCCTGCGTGCTGCGTGTGCATGGCAACTACATGTCGCTGCTCGACTACAGCGAGCGCGACACCCTCACCGGCCTGCTCAACCGCAAGAGCTTCGACAGCACCTTCCTGCAGGCCACGGTGGTCGATGCGCATCGGCTCTATTCCGTCGTCAGCGATCCGGGCACGGGCATCGTGCCCGAGCGGCGGCAGACCCGGCCGCGTCGCTATTGGCTCGGCGTCATCGACATCGATCACTTCAAGCAGATCAACGATCGCTTCGGTCACCTGGTCGGTGACGAGGCGCTGACGGTGATCGCCCGGCTGATGCGCTCGACCTTCCGCTATGACGACCGGCTCTACCGCTTCGGCGGCGAGGAGTTCGTCGTGCTGCTGTCGGCGCCGGACGAGGAGGGCGCGCGCGCGGCCTTCGAGCGCTTCCGCCATGCGGTCGAGAGCCACTATTTCATCGGCATCGGCCGCTCGACGGTCAGCGTCGGCTTCAGCGACGTGCGCGCCGGCGACACGCCGCAGGCCTGCTTCGACCGCGCCGACAAGGCGGTCTACTACGGCAAGACGCATGGCCGCAACCAGGTCTGCTCGCACATCGCGCTTGTCGCCGCGGGTGAACTGGTCGATCACATGAACTTCGGCTCGATCGAGCTGTTCTGAGTCCGGCCGCGCCGCCGCGGCTCAGCGCCGCGCCGCGACCTTCTTCACCGCATCGAAGCGCGCCAGCGTGCGTGCCCGCGCCTCGTCATGGTCGACGACCGGCTGCGGATAGGTCCTGCCCAGCTCCACGCCCGCCGCCAGCCGCTCCATCGGCCTGGCCTGCCAGGGCGCGTGGATCGCGTCGTCGTCCAGCGCGGCCAGCTCCGGCACGTAGCGGCGGATGAAGCGTCCCTCCGCGTCGAACTTCCGGCTCTGCGTCATCGGGTTGAAGATGCGGAAATAGGGCTGCGCGTCGCAGCCGGTGGACGCCGCCCACTGCCAGCCGCCGTTGTTGGCGGCCAGGTCGAAGTCGTTCAGATGCAGTGCGAACCAGGCCTCGCCGCGGCGCCAGTCGATCCCCAGATGCTTGGTCAGGAAGCTGGCGGCGATCATGCGCAGCCGGTTGTGCATGTAGCCGGTCTGCGCGAGCTGGCGCATCGCCGCGTCGACGATCGGGTATCCGGTCCGCCCGGCGCACCAGGCATCGAAGAGCGCATCGGCCGCCTTGCCGTGCTCCCAGCGGATCGCGTCGTACTCCGGCTTGAAGCAGTGGCCGACGACGCGCGGATGGTGGTGCAGGATCTGGAAGTAGAAGTCGCGCCAGATCAGCTCGGACAGCCAGACCTCGGCGCCGCGCGAGCCGGCCGTCGCGCGTTCGTGGGCCAGCCGCGCGAGCTGGCGGATCGACACCGTGCCGAAGCGCAGGTGCACGCTCAGGTAGCTCGGGCCCTTGATGGCCGGAAAGTCGCGGCTGCTGTCGTAGCGGTCGATGCGCTCGAGAAAGTCCAGCAGCAGGTGCTCGCCGCCCGAGGCGCCGGGATGCAGGCGCGCGGCCATGTCGGTGGGCGCGAAGCCGAGCGCCTCCAGCGTCGGGATGCCCATGTCGAAGTCGGTCGGCACCGGGGCGAGATGGCGCGCGTGGCGCTCGACCGGATAGGCCTTCAGGTAGAAGCCGCCGCCCTCGGCCAGCTTCTTCAGCCAGGCGTTGCGGTAGGGCGTGAAGACCGAGAAGGGCGTGCCGGCGGCGGTCAGCACCTCGTCGGTCTCGAAGATCACCTGGTCCTTCCAGCTGAGGAAGGAGATGCCGGCGTCGGCCAGCGCGCCGCGCACCCGGGCGTCGCGCGCGATCGCGTCGGGCTCGTGGTCGCGCGCGACATGCACGGCCTGCACATGCAGAGCGCGCGCCAGCCGCGGGATCTCCTCGCGCGGATCGCCCTGGCGCACGATCAGGCCGCCGCCGAGCGCGCGCAGCCGCCGGTCGAGCTCGTGCAGCGCGTGCCAGATGAACTCGACGCGGCGGTCGGCCCGGGGCAGCCCGGTCAGGATCGTGGTGTCGAGGATGAAGACGCACCAGACCTGGCGGGCCTGACGCAGCGCGCGGTGCAGCGCGGCATGGTCGTCGACGCGCAGGTCGCGGCGCAGCCAGACCAGCGCCCGGTCGACCGGGTCGAGCGTGGGGGAGGGGGGCAGTCGCGTGGGCATCTGCGCAGTGTGCGTGATCGCTACAATCCGCGCCATGTCCGGCCTTGGCAGCATCAACCTCACCAACCAGTTCCTGATCGCCATGCCCGGCATGGGTGACGATCAGTTTGCGGGTTCGGTCGTCTACTTGTGCGAACACACCGAGCGCGGCGCGCTCGGGCTGGTGATCAACAAGCCCATCGACATCACGGTGGCCAGCCTGTTCGAGCGGGTCGAGATGGCCCTCGAGCGCGAGGACCTGGCGGCCGTGCCGGTGCATTTCGGCGGCCCGGTGCAGACCGAGCGCGGCTTCGTGCTGCACGACCGCCCGGCCGATGACGCCGCCGCCTACGCCTCCTCGCTGCTGGTGCCCGGCGGCCTGGCGATGACCACCAGCCGCGACGTGCTCGAGGCGCTGTCGGGCGGCCGCGGTCCGCGCCGGGTCTTCATCACGCTGGGCTATGCCGGCTGGGGTGCCGGCCAGCTCGAGGACGAGCTATCGCGCAACGGCTGGCTGACGGTCGATGCCGACCCGGCCATCATCTTCGACACGCCCGCCGAGCTGCGCTACCAGCGCGCGCTGTCGCTGCTGGGCATCGATCCCGGCTTCCTGTCGCAGGAGGCGGGGCACGCATGACGTCGTCGCGTCCGCCCCAGACCTATCTGGCGTTCGACTACGGCCTGCGGCGCACCGGCGTGGCCAGCGGCAGCCGCATGCTCGGCCGCGGCTCGCCGCTGACCACCGTCACGGCCGAGGGCCAGGCCCGCTTCGCGCCGATCGAGGCGCTGATCCGCGAATGGCGCCCGGACGCGCTGGTCGTGGGCGTGCCGCGCCACCCGGACGGCGCCGACCATGAGAACACCCGCCGCGCCCAGCGCTTCGCGCGCCAGCTGCAGGGCCGCTTCGGTCTGCCGGTGTTCGAGGTCGACGAGCGCTACAGCACCACCGAGGTGCTGGCCGCCGGCGTGCGCGATGCCGACGCCTCGGCCGCGGCGCTGCTGCTGACGCAGCATTTCGACGAGCTCGACCGTGCCGCGCAGGTGGCCGCGCTGGTGCCGCCGCAAGAACAAGACCCCGAAGAAACGAACCCACCGAAGGATTGATCCCATGAGTCTGCATCTCGATGCCGAGGCGCTCTATGGCGAACTGCTGGCCGGCGTGCGCGGGCTGCTCGAGCCCGACGCCGTCCTGGTCGGCGTGTGGTCCGGCGGCGCCTGGCTGGCCGAGCGGCTGCAGCGCGACCTCGGCCTGGCCCAGCCGCACGGCGTCATCTCCAGCACGCTGCACCGCGACGACTTCAGCTCGCGCGGCCTGGGCTCGACCACCGACGCGACCCACCTGCCGTTCAGCGTCGACGGCCGCCCGATCGTGCTGATCGACGACGTGCTCTACACCGGCCGCACGACGCGCGCGGTCATCAACGAGCTGTTCGACTTCGGCCGGCCGTCCTCGGTCCGGCTCGCCGTGCTGGTCGACCGGGGCGGGCGCCAGCTGCCGATCCAGGCCGCCTTCGCCGCCGCGCGCATCGCGCTGCCGGCCACCCAGCAGATCGCGCTCGACCGCGACGAGACCGGCCGCTTCCGCTTCACGGTCCGCGATACCCAGGAGACCCGCTGATGCTCTCGCGCCGCAATCCCCAGCTCAACAAGCATGGCGAGCTGATCCACCTGCTGTCGATCGAGGGCCTGCCCCGGTCGGTGCTCACGCACATCCTCGACACCGCCAGCACCTTCCTGGCGGTCAACGACCGCGAGGTCAAGAAGGTGCCGCTGCTGCGCGGCAAGTCGGTGTTCAACCTGTTCTTCGAGAACTCGACCCGCACCCGCACCACCTTCGAGATCGCCGCCAAGCGCCTGTCGGCGGACGTGATCAACCTCGACATCGCCAAGTCGAGCGCCTCCAAGGGCGAGAGCCTGCTCGACACCATCGCCAACCTGTCGGCGATGCATGCCGACATGTTCGTGGTGCGCCACAGCGAGTCGGGCGCGCCCTACCTGATCGCGCAGCACTGCGCGCCGCATGTCCATGTGGTCAACGCCGGCGACGGCCGCCACGCGCACCCCACGCAGGGGCTGCTCGACATGTACACCATCCGCCACTACAAGAAGGACTTCACCAAGCTGCGGGTGGCGATCGTCGGCGACATCGTGCACAGCCGCGTGGCGCGCTCGGACATCCACGCGCTGACCACGCTGGGCGTGCCCGAGATCCGCGCGGTGGGTCCGAAGACGCTGGTGCCGGGCAATCTGGCCGAGATGGGCGTGCAGGTCCACCACGACATGGCCGAGGGCATCCGCGATGCCGACGTCATCATCATGCTGCGCCTGCAGAACGAGCGCATGAGCGGCGCGATGCTGCCCAGCGCCGGCGAGTATTTCAAGAGCTACGGCCTGACCGAGGACAAGCTCGCGCTGGCCGCGCCCGACTGCATCGTGATGCACCCGGGCCCGATCAACCGCGGCGTCGAGATCGACTCGGCGGTGGCCGACGGCCGGCACAGCGTGATCCTGCCGCAGGTGACGTTTGGCATCGCGGTGCGCATGGCGGTGATGTCGATCATCGCGGGGAACGAAGCATGAAGATCCTGATCCAGAACGGCCGCGTCGTCGATCCGGCCTCGGGCCGCGACGAGATCGCCGATGTGGCGATCGCCGCCGGCCGCATCGTCGGCATCGGCCGCATTCCGGCTGACTTCCAGCCCAGCCGCACCCTCGACGCACGCGGCTGCGTCGTCGCGCCCGGCCTGGTCGACCTGGCCGCGCGGCTGCGCGCACGCAGCATGCTCGAGAGCGAGCTGAACGCGGCGGCCGCCGGCGGCGTGACCAGCCTGGTCTGCCCGCCCGACACCGATCCGGCGCTCGACGAGCCCGGCCTGGTCGAGATGCTGAAGTTCCGCGCCCGCAAGCTCTCGCTGTGCCGGCTGTTCCCGCTGGGCGCGCTGACCCGCGGCCTGAAGGGCGAGGCGCTGACCGAGATGGCCGAGCTGACGGCCGCCGGCTGCGTCGGCTTCTCGCAGGCCGAGGCGGCGATCAAGGACACCCTGGTGCTGCAGCGCGCGATGATGTATGCGTCCTCGCACAACCTGTCGCTGTGGCTGCGTCCGGTCGATCCGTGGCTGGGCAAGGGCGTGGCCGCCAGCGGTGCGGTCGCCACCCGGCTGGGCCTGTCGGGCGTGCCGGTGGCCTCCGAGACGATCTCGCTGCACACCCTCTTCGAGCTGATGCGCGCCACCGGTGTGCGTGTGCATCTGTGCCGTCTGTCGAGCGCCGCCGGCGTCGAGCTGGTGTGCCAGGCCAAGGCCGAGGGCCTGCCGGTCACCGCGGATGTCAGCATCAACTCGCTGCACCTGACCGATGTCGACATCGGCTACTTCAACCCGGCGATGCGCCTGACGCCGCCGCTGCGCCAGGGCCGTGACCGCGACGCGCTGCGTGCCGGTCTGGCCGACGGCACGATCGACGCGCTGGTCTCCGACCACACGCCGGTCGAGGGCGACGCCAAGACGCTGCCCTTCGGCGAGGCCGAGCCGGGCGCGACCGGCCTGGAGCTGCTGCTCAGCCTGGCGCTGAAGTGGGGCCGGGACCAGGAGCTGTCGCTGGCGCAGACGCTGGCGCGGGTCACCTCGGACCCGGTGCGGGTGCTGGGCGATGCGCTGGGCTCGCTGGCCTCGAGCGCCGGCCGGCTGGTCGAGGGCGGCGTGGCCGATGTCTGCGTCTTCGATCCCGACGAGACCTGGCCGGTCACGCCCGACGTGCTGCACAGCCAGGGCAAGCACACCCCGTTCGCCTTCGCCGACACCGGCATGGCGCTGCCGGGCCGGGTGCGCGCGACGCTGGTCGCCGGCACCGTCGCGCACGAGCTGCGCTGACCGCCGGGCGGACCGCGTGCTGCGCAGCCTGAGGGCGCTGTGGCGCCTCGGCCGGGTGCTGGTGCACATCCTGCACGGCGTCTGGATCGCCTGGCGGGAGTTCGACGGCGCCAGCGCCGCGCACCGCTGTGCCCGCATCCAGTGGTGGTCGGCCAAGCTGCTGGCGCTGCTGGGCCTGCGGCTGCGGCCGGACGGGCGCTTCGCGCCGGGCGCGCACCTGATCGCCGCCAACCATGTTTCCTGGCTGGACATCACCGCAGTGCATGCGGTGTGCCCGCAGGCGCGCTTCGTCTCCAAGGCCGACGTGAAGGCCTGGCCGGTGCTGGGCTGGCTGATCGGGGTCGCCGGCACGATCTTCATCGAGCGCGAGAGCAAGCGCGACGCGCTGCGGGTGGTGCACCAGTCGGCCGAGGCGCTGGCCGCCGGCGACACGGTGGCCTTCTTCCCCGAGGGCACCACCTCCGACGGCCACCACCTGCTGCCCTTCCACGCCAACCTGCTGCAGGCGGCGGTCACCGCCGGCGTGCCGGTGCAGCCGCTGGCGCTGCGCTTCTCCGAGCCCGGCCATCCGGTCAGCCCGGCGGCGGCCTACATCGGCGAGACCACGCTGCTGCAGAGCCTGTGGCGCATCGCCTCGGCCGACGCGATCGAGGTGCGCATCGGCATCCTCGCGCCGATCGAGTCGGCCGGGCGCGACCGCCGCGCGCTGTCGCAGGCCTTGCGCGAGCGCATCGCCGCGGCGCTTGGCATCGCGTCCGACACGCCGCCGGCCTGAGCCTGGGGCAGAATCGACCGGATCCGGCAATCATGCCCCGCTCGAGGAAGCCCGCCATGCTCTACAAGTTTCGCTCCAAGGTCTCCGGCGACGTGATCATGACCTCCGAGGTCGGTGACCGGCTGATGCGGCTGCTCGGGCGCGAGCCCGCCGCCCAGGGCATCTTCCAGCCGGCACAGATGCCGCAGGCGATCGCCGCCCTGGAGGCCGCGGTGCGCGACGAGGAAGAGGCGCGCCGCCGTGCCGAGGCCGAGGCTGCCACCGAGGGCCGCACGCTGCCGGCCCCGAAGGGCGTGAGCCTGCGCCAGCGCGTCTGGCCGCTGATCGACATGCTGCGGCGCAGCAGCGCCGCCGAGGAAGACATCGTCTGGGGCGTCTGAGTCGACTCGCCGCCCCGCCATTGCCCCTGAACCAGGAAGGAAAACCGCTCCCATGCAACTCCGCAGCAGCAGCCTGACCGACGGCGCCCGCATCCCCGCACGCTTCGCCGCCGGCCGTCCCGACGACGCCAGCATCGTCACCTTCTCCGACAACGTCAGCCCGCACCTGGCCTGGAGCGATCTGCCGGCCGGCACGAAGAGCCTGGTGCTGGTCTGCCACGATCCGGACGTGCCCAGCCGCGGCGACGATGTCAACCAGACCGACCGCGAGGTGCCGGCCGAGCTGCCGCGCGTCGACTTCTTCCACTGGGTGATGGTCGACCTGCCGCCGACGCTGGCGCAGCTCGGCGAGGGCGAGTTCAGCCAGGGCTTCACCGCCCGCGGCAAGGCCGGCCCCGAGACGCTGCACGGCGCGCGCCACGGCCTGAACGACTACACCGGCTGGTTCGCCGGCAACGCCGACATGTCGGGCCAGTACTTCGGCTACGACGGCCCCTTCCCGCCGTTCAACGACAGCCTGGTGCACCACTATGTCTTCACGCTGTACGCGCTGGACCTGGCGCGCTGCCCGGTCGAGGGCGCCTTCACCGGTGCGCAGGTGCGCGAGGCGATCGCCGGCCATGTGCTCGGCCAGGCCGCGATCACCGGCAGCTACACGCTGAACCGACGCCTCGGCGCGGGCGCCTGAGGGGGCGCGGCATGGGCCACGGCACCCGCATTCTCGCCATCCGTCACGGCGAGACCGCCTGGAACGTCGACACCCGCATCCAGGGCCAGCTCGACATCCCGCTCAACGACACCGGCCGCTGGCAGGCCGAGCGGGTCGCCGAGGCGCTCGCCGGGGAGGAGATCGCCGTGCTCTATGCCTCCGACCTGAGCCGCGCGGCGGAGACCGCCGCGGCCATCTCGCGCCGCATCGGCCTGCCGGTCGTGCACGACCAGGGGCTGCGCGAGCGGTGCTTCGG
>JAUPTP010000461.1 GCA_030918015.1 Pseudomonadota bacterium | reverse complement strand
CGGCCTCGACGGCGCCGACAGACGCGTCGAGCTCGACCAGACGCGCGACGGCCTCATGCTCGGCCCGATGGCTCAGCACGGTGGGGCTCCGACGACCTGGGCGACGGCGGGCGGGACGCCGGCCGTCAGCCCTGACGGCCGCCGACGTTGCTCAGCAGCTCCTGCGCGTTGCTGATGAGCTTGTCGGCGATCGCGTCGGCATTGATCTGGAACTTGCCGTCGCGGATCGCGTTCGAGATGCGCTCGACCTTCTCCGCGTCGAACACGCCCTCGGTGCCGCCGGCGCTGAGCTGGCTGACCGTCTCCGACAGCTGGACCTGCGCACTGGCCTCGTTCGAGGCCGTGGTGCCGGCAGCCGCCGCCGTCGAGGCGGACTTGCGTTCGCCTGCGGCCGGTTGGATGGCCTTGTTCTCGAGTTGACCGATCTTCATGATGGACTCCAGCAGTGGGGGTGACCCGCCTGACCCTGATACATGGACGGGGTATCGGCCCCGTATCCGCGGACTTTAGGGCCTCGTCCGTCGATTGTCGAAAGCGCTCGTGACAGCGTCCGACCAGCCGCCACAGTGTGGCATGCCCGTCGCTGGACGATCCGCCCGGTCCCGCTCAGGTTCCGTCGGATCGGCCACACGGATGCGGTCCGCTTGCTCACAGTGCCAGCTCCACCAGCTGCGCGGCACGCGCCGTGCCCCGCACGATGCGGCCGTTGTCCAGCTTGACCTGGACCGGTTGATCTTCCACGCCCGGTCCGAGCGCCCGGGCCTGGGCGCTGATCTCATAACCTCCACCGTGTGCGCGTACGCGCACGGTCTCGCCAGCCTCGAACCAGCGGCGTGCGCGCAGTGCGCTGCGGTGCAGCGGCGTGCCGGCGGCCAGCGCCTGGCCGAGCACACGGCCTTCCAATGCGGTGGCATCGACCAGCGCGGCGTCCTGCGGTCGTGCGGCCCAGTCGACTTCGGCCACCCGCAGATGGGCGGCCTGCAGCACCGTGCCGGCCGGCAGGTCGGCGGTGGCCGCCAGGCCCGGGCCCCACAGCCGCACCGTCACGGGCAGATGGACGTTCCAGCGCACCGGGCCATCGACGCAGCGCAGGCCGATGCGCAGGGGGGCACCGGTCAGGCGCAGCTCGCGCGGCAGCCAGGGTTCGACGCGCCGGCAGGGCGCCAGCCGCAGCCGCGGGTCGATGCGGCCGGGTTCGACCTCGACCCGCAGTGCGGGCCGCGGGCCCTCGGCGGCCACGGGCAGTGCGGTCAGGCGCTCGCGCATCGCGTGCAGCGCATCGACGAAGACGGGCGCCATCGCCAGCGGAGCGGCCACGCCGTCGGTCGTGGCCGGGGCCGTGGGCCGGGCGGTGTCGGCATCGACCGCGGCCTGGGCGGGCCAGGACAGCAGCGCCGCACTGGCCGCGGCCAGCACCGCGGTGCCGAGCAGCAGCCGCAGGCCGTCGCGGGAGGCGGCGGACGCCATGGGGGTGGAGCGTGGGTTCACGGGCGACATCATGCGGGCGCACCGTGCGGGCCCGTGGCCGGAACAGGCCGCCCATCGCGGTGCTGATCCGGCTCATGGCCGGGCGGGCGCTGTCGAGAATCGGCCGCATCCTGCCCCTGATGCCGGTCGTCTGCGGCCACCGGCCGGACCGCACCGCCCGGTGCCGGGGCGGTGCCCGTGGGGTGCCCGATGCCACGGCGACGGGATCCCCGCCGCCCGTCGCTCCTGACCGCCGTCCTGAAGGCCTTGCCATGAACCGTCTGACCCAGGCGCTCGAGTTCCAGTCCCAGGCCCTGCTGCTGCGGGCCGACCGGCAGGGGCTGCTGGCCTCGAACATCGCCAACGCCGACACGCCCGGCTACGAGGCGCGCGAGATGGACTTCGCCCGTGCGCTGCGCGAGGCCACCGGCACCGCCAGTGAACCCCCGTCGCCGCCGCTGGCCGTCACCGATGCCGCCCATGTCGCGCAGCCGGTGTTCAGCGACGAGACCACCAGCACGCTGATCTGGGCCCGTCACAGCCAGGATGCGGTCGACCGCAACACCGTCGACCTCGACCGCGAGCGCGCCAGCATGGCCGAGAACACGGTCAAGTACGAGGCCGCGCTGCGCTTCATCAACGGCAGCCTGCGCACCCTCGGCGATGCGATGAAGAGCCACAACCAGGGCTGAGGTCCGGTCCGTGACCCGCCCGGGCCGTTCCGCCACCGCCGTCCGCCGCCCCGCCTGAAACGCACTCCCGAGGAGCCCCGTCATGAGCATGCTGAAGATCTTCGACGTCTCGGGCAGCGCGGTCAGCGCCCAGACCCAGCGCCTGAACGTCGTGGCCAGCAACCTGGCCAACGTCGACACCGTGGCCGGCCCCGACGGCTCGGTCTACCGCAACCGCCAGGTGGTCTTCGAGACCACCTACATGGACGAGCTGACCTCGGCCGGCGTGCGCGTGTCGAACGTGCGCGAGGACGACACCCCCGGCCGGCGCGTGTTCGATCCCAAGCACCCGGCCGCCGATCAGCAGGGTTATGTGACCTATGCCAACGTCAATGCGGTCGAGGAGGTGGTCAACATGATCTCGGCCTCGCGCTCCTACCAGAACAACATCGAGGTCATGAACACGGCCAAGAGCCTGGCCTTGAAGACCTTGCAGATGGGCCAGGGCTGAGGCCGTCGTCGGCCGCCCTGCACACGCCTGCGCCGTGAGCCACCGATCGCGTCGCCCGCCCGGCGCCGCGCGCCTGCCTTCCCCCCGTCCGTGAGCCCGTGATGAGCACCACCTCCGCCACCAGCAGCACCAGCAGCAATCCCTACGCCTATCTCAACGGCAGCAGCACCAGTGCCAGCAGCACCAGCAGTTCGAGCAGCAGCACCTCGGCCACCAGCGCGCAGGAGCAGAACGAGCGCTTCCTGACGCTGCTGACGGCCCAGCTGCAGAACCAGGATCCGATGAACCCGATGGACAACGCCCAG
>JAUPTP010000460.1 GCA_030918015.1 Pseudomonadota bacterium | reverse complement strand
GCTGCCGTGCCGGTCAGCGTGGCGCGGCCCGAGATCGCTACAATCCGCGCGCCCGGAATCGGCACGATCGACCCGGTGGCCATCACGGCCTTTTCCATTGCCAGCCACCCGAGGCTCCCATGCCCCAGAACGACCTGAAGACCGACCCGAACCTCGCCAACGCCTGGAAGACCAAGGCGGGCCGCGACCTGACGGACGCCGAGCTGCTGGCCATGCCCGACAGCGAGTACATGAGCGAGCAGCAGCTCGACTTCTTCCGCTCGCGCCTGCAGAGCCAGAAGGAAGACCTGCTGGCCAACGCCGGCGAGACGACCGAGCACCTGCGCGAGGACACCTCGATCGTGCCCGATCCGGCCGATCGCGCCACGATCGAGGAGGAGCACGCGCTGGAGCTGCGCACCCGCGACCGCGAGCGCAAGCTGCTGAAGAAGATCTCGCAGTCGATCAGCCGCATCGACGCCGGCGACTATGGCTACTGTGACGAAACCGGCGAACCGATCGGCCTGGGCCGCCTGCTGGCGCGCCCGACCGCTACACTGTCGCTGGAAGCGCAGCAGCGCAGGGAACTGAAACAAAAGCTCTTCGGCGACTGACCGCAGGCGATGTTCCGGGGAGGCAGCCGGAGCCGGCGCGCGATGCCATCAGCAATGCCATCAGCAAGGCCACCAGGCGACATTCATGGCGGACTCCAAGGACTCACCCAAAAGCGGATTCTTCCGCAAGGTGGTGCAATTCGCGCTCAATCCGACCACCGACTGGTCGGATCTGAACGGGGCGACGACCGACTCGCGGCATGACGAGTACGCGCGATCCGAGCTCAAGGCGATGATCGAGCGCAAGCGGCGCAACGACTTCGTGCGCAAGCGCGAATTCGATGCGCTGCGCCGCATCCGTCGCGAAGGACTCAGCGGCGACCGTCTGGCCAACCTCGAGGGCCTGGAAGGCCTGTCGAATCTGGACGAGACCGACGCGCGCGGGCCCGAGAACCACGGCACCCGCCCGGACAGCGACGACGTCATCGACAAGATCGCCGAGATCGAGCGACAGATGGTCGGCGACGGCCTGCCGTCCAAGCGCAGCCAGGCGGCGCCGCCTGCGCCGCCGCCTCCGCCGCCCCCGGCTCGCCCCAAGCCGCTGCGCCCCGAGACCCATTACGACATGACCACCGCCCCGCAGGTCATGTCGACCAATCCGCACCTGTCGGACGCGTTCAAGCCGACCGCGCCGATGCAGATGGACGCCTACCTGCGCATGCGCAAGCAGGCCAGCCCGGCGCCGGCGCACGCCCCCGCACCGCCCCCCCGCCAGGGCCGCATCAGCGTGCATGGACCGATCGACGAGGACAGCCGGGCGGTCGTGGTCTCCGAGCTGGCCCACGATCCCGACCTCGACGAGGCGGTCATCGCCTTCGCCAATGCCGACTTCGAGCTGTGCGAGCGCTCGCTGCTGGCCCTGGTGAGCCTGAGCGGACCGCGCGCCCACCACATCGAGACCTGGCGGGTGCTGTTCGACCACTACCGGGCCACCGGCAACCAGACGAAGT
Source organism: Pseudomonadota bacterium (assembly GCA_030918015.1). Lineage (GTDB taxonomy): Bacteria > Pseudomonadota > Gammaproteobacteria > Burkholderiales > Burkholderiaceae_C > Sphaerotilus. Next base: position 1,413 of record JAUPTP010000460.1, on the reverse strand, counting down.
TCGACTCGGCCGCCCTCGACTACCAGCAGCGCTTCGGCATGTCGCCGCCGCAGTGGTTCTCGATCCCGAAGATGGTCCACGACGCCGCAGCCAGCAGCGCGCGCCAGGGTGTGGCGGGTGCGGGCGCGCCTGCACGACTCGACGGCCACATCGGCTGGGTCTGCCCGGAGCAGATCGATGTCGACGCGATCAGCCTGATGGGCTCGCAGATCCTGCCCATGCCCCTGCCCTGGGTGCTGGACTGGCGGGGGCTGCGGCGCATCGACCCGCAGGCGGCGGGCATGCTCAACCGGCTGCTGCACGAGTGGTCCGACGAGCCGATCGAGATGCGCTGGATCGGCGCGGACCGGCTGTTCGCGGTGCTGGCCGAGATGGCACCCAACGGCATGCGCGACGCCGATCCGGCCTTCTGGCTGCTGCGCATGGAGGCGCTGCGCCTGGCGCAGCGCACCAACGAGTTCGACCAGGCCGCCATCGACTACTGCATGACCTACGAGGTCTCGCCGCCGTCGTGGATGCCGGCGCGCTGCCTGATCCGGCTGTCGGATGCCTCGGGCTCGCCGGTGGTCGAGTCCCCGGCCACCGGCATCGCCGACGTGGCCACCGGCTTCATGGAGTCGCAGTCGCCGGACATGCGCGCGCTGGAGATCACGCAGGTCGAGCTCAACGGCCAGCTGCTGGGCGACATCGGCGCGCTGCTGCGGGCGATGGACGAGCAGATCGGCACCTCCGCGGTCATCCATGTGTCGTGCGCCCGCCTGATGCGCGTCGACTTCATCGCCGCGGGCGAGCTGCTCAACTGGGTCATCAGCCACCACGCTGAAGGGCGCCAGGTCACCTTCGTCGAGGCGCACCGCCTGGTGGCGCTGTTCTGCGGCGCGATGGGCATCACCGAGCAGGCGCGCGTCACCGTGCGCAAGGGCTGAGCCGACCGGGCGCTGCGGGCCCCTTGCAGGCCGGGCAGGTCGCCCCCACCTGCCCCATCCCGCAGCGATCCCCGGAGCGAGCTCTCCCATGTCCACCGAATCCTTTCACGGCACGACCATCCTCAGCGTGCGTCGCGGCCCGCTGGTCGCGATGGGCGGCGACGGCCAGGTCACGCTCGGCCACATCGTCGTCAAGTCCAGCGCGCGCAAGGTGCGCAAGCTCTACCGCGACCAGGTGCTGGCCGGCTTCGCCGGCGCGACCGCCGACGCCTTCACGCTGTTCGAGCGCTTCGAGTCCAAGCTGGAAAAGCACCAGGGCCACCTGGTGCGCGCGGCCGTCGAGCTGACCCGCGACTGGCGTACCGACCGGGTGCTGCGCCGCCTGGAGGCCATGCTGGCGGTGGCCGACCGCACCGCCTCGCTGATCATCACCGGCAACGGCGACGTGCTCGAGCCCGAGCACGGCATCGTGGCGATCGGCTCGGGC
>JAUPTP010000026.1 GCA_030918015.1 Pseudomonadota bacterium | reverse complement strand
CGAGCGCGCGCTCGGCGCCGGCCAGGTGCTGTTCGTCAACCTGCCGCTCACCCAGCTCAAGCTCTCCACCGACGGGCTGCTGCTGCACGCCTTCCTGCAGCATTTCGCGCGCGATCTGGCCGGGCTGCCGCAGCTGTCGCCGGTGCCCGAGGGCATCGGCGCGGTGATCATGAACTGGCATGTCGACGACCGCAAGGCGCTGCCCGCGCTCGAGCGCGCAGCCGAGCTGGGGGCCTTCGACCCCGGCCTGGGCCCCTATTCGATCCACCTGACCGTGGGCCCGGACGTCGACCGGCCCGGAGACGGCCGCGGCATGGACCTGCCGGGCAACCCGCAGGCGCAGGCCTGGGTGCAGCGCCTGGCCGCGCAGGGCCACGAGATCGGCAGCCACGGCGGCTGGATCCACAACCAGTTCGGCGCCGAGGTGGGCACGATGCCGCGCGCGCAGGCCGCCGAGCTGATCGAGCGCAACCTCCGCGCGATCGAGCGCTTCAGCGGCCGCCCGGTGCGGGAGTACTCCGCCCCGGTGGGCAACCACCCGGCCTGGGTGAGCGGCTGGCTGCAGGACAACGGCATCGGCTCGTACTACTTCACCGGCGACACCGGCATGGCGCCGACGCGCAGCTTCCAGGACGGTCGCGTGCCGCGGCCTGACCTGTGGAGCTTTCCGGTGCTGGGCTTCGGCAGGCAGGCCTCGTTCGAGGAGGCGCGCGCCAGCGGCCTGCCCGAGCAGGTCGTGGCCGACTGGCTCGACGCGGTCTCCGACTTCTGCGCCGACCAGGGCACGCTGCGCCTGGTCTATTTCCACCCGATCGGCCTGGTCATGTACCCGCGCGCCTTCCAGGAATGGCTGCGCCACAGCCGCGCGCTGACCGAGGCGGGACGGCTGCGCTGGATGACGATGGACCAGTACACCCGCTTCGCCCGGCGCCGGCTGGCCACGCAATGGTCGCTGCAGCCCCAGGGCACCGGCCTGCAGCTCCAGGCGAGCCATGCCGAATCGCTCGCCGGCCTGACCTGGCTGCTGCCGGCCGCCCGCCACGCCCGCCCGACCGTGCTGACCGGCGACGCCCGGATCGATCGCCAGGGCACGCGCTGGCGCATCCGCGCCAGCGGTGGCCACACGCTGACGGTGCGCCTCGACGCCCTGCCCGCCTGACCCCGCCCGCCTCCCGCTTTTTCCCCCATCCGTCCCCTCCCCAGGAGCCCGACATGACCGCCACCCCTGCTGCACCGATCCTCATCTCCGTCGGCACCCGTCCCGAGATCATCAAGATGGCGCCGCTGCATGCCGAGCTGCGCCGCCGCGGCCTGCCGGTGGCCTGGGTGCACACCGGCCAGCACCGCGAGATGGCGCAGCCGCTGTACGAGTTCTTCGGCATCGAGCCGGAGCACGAGGTGACGCTCGAGCGCCGCAGCGGCGAGCTCTCGCACCTGAACGCGCTGCTGCTCGAGGGGCTGGCCGCGGTGTTCGAGCGCACCCGCCCGGCCGCGGTGCTGGTGCATGGCGACACCACCAGCACGCTGGCCTCGGCGCAGGCGGCCTTCTACCAGGGCGTGCCGGTCGGCCATGTCGAGGCGGGTCTGCGCACCTTCAACCACCGCGAGCCCTTCCCCGAGGAGATGAACCGCGAGCTGACCGCGCGGCTGTCGCGCTGGCACTTCTCGCCGACCGACCGCGCCGCCGGCAACCTCGACCGCGAGGGCATCCGCGCCGGCGTGCATGTCGTGGGCAACACCGCGGTGGACGCCGCGCTGCAGGGCACCGCGCGGGTGGACGCGCTGCTGGCCGAAGGGGCCACCGTGCTGCCGGCCGCGCTCGAGCCGCTGCGCCAGGGCCTGGAGCTGGCCCGCTGGCGTCTGATCACCGTGACCGCGCACCGGCGCGAGAACTGGGGCGAGGGCATCGCCTCGATCGCGCAGGCGGTGGCGCAGCTGCTGGAGGCGCATCCGGACGTCGCCGTGGTCTGGCCGGTGCACGGCAACCCGGCGGTGCGCGACGCGGTCCATGCCGAGCTGGCCGCCAAGGTGCCCGCCCTGGAGGGCCGCCTCACCCTGTGCGAGCCGCTCGACTATCCCGCGCTGCTGTGGTGCCTGCACCGCAGCGTGCTGGCGCTGACCGACTCCGGCGGCATCCAGGAGGAAGGCGCGGCGCTGTCCTGCCCGGTGCTGGTGCTGCGCAACACCACCGAGCGCCCCGAGCTGATCGACGCCGGCGCCGGCCTGATCGTCGGCACCGACCGCAATCGCATCGTCTCGACCGTCTCGGGCCTGCTCGCCGAGCCCGACGGCGCGGGCCTGCAGCGCATGCGCGACGCCACCAACCCCTTCGGCGACGGCACCACCGCGCGGCAGATCGCCGACGTGCTGCAGCGCGACCTCGGCCTGTGAACCGGATCCCTGCGATGACCTCGATACGCACCCTTTCCATTTCCCTGTCCCTGCGCCCGGCCGCGCTGGCCGCGGCGCTGGCCGTGGCCGCATGCGCCCTGCCCGCACAAGCCCGCGACACCCTGGAGCTGGGCGGCAGCGCCAGCCGCCTGAGCGCCGGCCTGTCCGACGGCCAGAGCACCCACCTGCGCGGCAGCTGGGCCCTGGGCCAGGAGACGGTGGTCAACGCCGAGCTGATGCAGGAGCGCAAGTTCGGCGAGCGCGGCGGCATCGCCGCCGCCGGCGTGACCCGCACCCTCGACGAGGACTGGTTCGTCAGCGGCGCGCTGGCCGGCGGCTGGGGCGGCCCGAACTGGAACCGCTCGCGCATCGACGGCGCCGTCTCGCGCAAGTGGGGCGCCGAGCGGCGCTGGGTGACCACGCTGGGCGGCTACCACGCCCGCTTCGACGCCGGCCGCAGCGACAGCGGCCTGCGGATCTCGGTCAACTACTACGCCAACCACTTCGCGGTCTTCGAGCTGGGCGCCACCCTCAACCGCAGCCGCCCCGGCAACGTGCACTCCACCATGCCCTGGCTGGCGGTGAGCCTGGGCGAGGAAGGCCGCCAGAGCCTGGCGCTGCGCGTCGCGCACGGCCGCGAGGCCTGGCTGGTCATGGGCGACACGGCGCTGCCGGTCGACTTCGCCAGCACGACGCTGGGGGCCGACTGGCGCTGGTGGCTGGCGCCCGACTGGGGCGTGGTGCTGCGCGCCGAGCGCTACATCAACCCCAGCTACCGCCGCACGACGCTGGGCGGTGGCGTGTTCATGCAGATGTGACCGTGGCGCGTCCCGACTTCACCGACAGCACGCAGCACTCGGTGCTGGGCGAGCTGCGCCACCACGGCCACCGCGGCGGCCGCATCGCGATGCACCGCTCCATCTGGGGCCTGCAGCTGCCGCACCGCCGGCTGCTCAAGTCGCTGCTGCTGGCCCTGCTGCTGACCGGCGTCCTGCTGCTGCTGCGCGAGCCGCTGGCCGAGCTCTGGAGCCTGCAGCTGCTGTGGTGGATGGACCACCTGGAGCTGGCCGGGCGCTTCCCCGCGGCGCTGCGCCACGGCGATCTGCCCTTCATGATCGCCACCCCGGCGATCGACTTCTTCGCCGAGACGCCCGACCCGCGCACGCTGGCCTTCAACGCGATCGGCGTGGTGGCGCTGTGGTGGGCCTCGGGGCTGCTGCCCGACGCGGGGCGGCCGGCGATGTACCTGCTGCGCCTGGTGGCGATCATCCACGGCTCGGCGGTGCTGTTCTTCGCCGTGTGGCCGGCGAGCTTCCCGCACACGGTGCGCGAGCACATCGGCCACGGGCTGCAGCAATGCTGGGCGCTGATGCTGCTGGCGCCGTGGATCCACCTGCCCACGCTGTGGCTGTTCGACATCAGCTGGTGGGTGCGGCTGGGCACGACGCTGCTGACCTGGGCCTGGCTGGTGCTGCTGGCGCCGCTGCTGTACGCCACGCATGCGCTGGTGCTGCACCACGCCGGGCTGCTGGCCATGCCGCTGCTGCAGCTGCTGTTCGGGGTGATGATCGCCATCATCGGCTTCGTGGCGATCTACGGCTGGGCGGTCAGCCTGGCCAATGCCCGCACGCTGCGGCGACTGGGGGCCCGATGAGGACCCCGCGCCGGACCCTGGGCCTCGCGCTGGCCTTGTCCCTGGGACTGCAGAGCCTGGGCGCGGGCGCCGCGGTCGCGCCGCCCCTCGACAGCGGCTGCGCGGGCGGCACGCTGGTCGACCCGGCCTTCCGGGACGCGGCGGTGCTGATGATGCGCCGCCTGGTGGTGCGCGCCCCCGGCCAGGTGAGCGACGGCGCGATCCGGCGCACGCTCTCGCCCGCACACATCGATGCCTCCGGCCGCGCCTGGCACCACATCGCCGCCTACGAGGCCAATCTGGGCCTGATCGGCGCGCTGCGCATCGACCCGACGCTGCGCAACGAGGCCGGGCGCTGGCTGCGCTGGCAGATCCGCCACCTGCCGGTCGACGGCCAGGACCGCGGCGTGCTGCACGACCGCTGGATCAGCGCCGACGGCCGCGAGATGACGGTCTGTCCGCCCGACATCGAGCCGCGCCACTGCCGCCAGATCGATGCCACCGACAGCACCATCGCCTCGATGTTCCTGCTCGCGCAGGCCTACCTGCGCCACGGCGGCGACGCCGCGCTGCTGCGCGATCCCGCCGTGGAGCAGGCCTTCCGCCGCGCAGCCACGACGCTGGCCCAGCTGCAGCAGCCCGACGGCCTCAGCCACGCCAAGCGCGATCACCCGGCCAGCTACCTGATGGACGCGGTCGAGGTCGCCGCGGGCTGGCGCGCGCTGGCCGAGCTGCAGCAGTCGGTCTGGCGTCAGCCGGCGGTGGCCGCGCTCAGCCGCGAGCGCGAGCTGCGCACCCGCCAGGGCATCGAGCAGGTGCTCTGGCAGCCCGCCGCCCGGCGCTGGCGCACCAGCGCCGACGCCGGCCCGGTGGACGCCAGCCGCTGGTATCCGGACGTGATGGCCCAGGCCTGGCCGCTGCTGTGGAGCCCGCCCGAGGACACCCGCACCCGCGCGCAGGCCCAGGACGCCTGGACCGGCGTGGCGACCCGCTGGACCGACTGGCCGCGCCGCAATGTCGACCCGGCCGGCTTCTGGTGGCCGGCCGCGGCGGTCGCCGCCCACTGCAGCGGCAACACCCGCGCGGCCGAGACCTGGCTCGCCCGCGCCCGCCAGGCCTGGCTGCAGCCGGCCAACCCCTTTCCCTGGCCCTTCCAGGTCAGCGACCTGCTGTGGCTGCTGTGGCTGGCCGAGCCGGGGCCGCCACAGGCCCCGCTGCCCGAGCCCATCCCGGCACGCTCCCCCTGACGCCGGAGCCCGCCCGGCCCGCCTGTCTTTTCCCCTGGAACCTGAAACCACAACGAGAGAAAGCGCAGACGACCATGAAACCGACTTCCCGCCCCTCCGGCCTGGCCGGAATGATCCGCACGATCTGGCGCCGCTCCGCCCGGCTGGCCCCGCTGGTGATCGCCGGCCTGATCGGCCTGCCGGCGGCCGCGCAGTCGCGCGACACGCTGGTGCTGCTGGTGCCCGATGATGCGGTCGCCACGAGCTGGCCGGTCAAGGTCTGGACCGACTCCGCCGCCGAGGAGGGCGTGAAGCTGCAGACCCTGACCAACGCGCAGTTCCTCGCGCTGGGCAGCAGCTCGGCGGCGAAGATCGCCGGCCTGATCATGCCCGACAGCGCCCATGTCAAGGCCAGCGACGCGGTGGTGGCCGCGGTCAAGCAGTACGCCAACCTGGGCGGCAAGCTCATGCTGGTCTATGACGCCGGTGCGCTGACCGAGGCGGGCTTCTACGCGCCGACCAAGTCGCGCTTCTCCGACCTGGTGGGCGTGGACTACACGCTCTACGACGGCCTGCGCGACCGCGTCGTCGGCTTCGGGCCGGTCATCGGCACCAAGGCGCGGATGGAGAAGCTCTCGCTGCCGCCGGGCAAGTACCTGCCCTACACGGCCGCCAGCAGCGCGGCCGGCACCAGCAGCACCACCACCTTCGTGCCGGCCAGTGCCAGCGACCCCGGCGGCACCCGCCACATGCAGTCGGCCATCATGGCGCGCGCCATGAAGCGCATCGACGCCAGCTCGCTGAATGTGCGCAAGCGCCAGACGCTGGCGGTGCGCAGCCTGCTGGGCCTGAACGCGCTGCCGGTGCCCAGCGTCAGCCTGTCGACCAAGGTGAGCGCGGCCAGCACGACGCTGCCGCTGCTCTCGCTGGGCTCGGCGGCGGTCACCACCGACTTCCTGCGCGCGCTGCTGTCGGGCACCAGCTACATCGACCAGACCGGCACCGCCAGCGCCAGCGACGCCACGCCGCAGGCGATCAGCACCTACGGCTACGGCTACGTCGACTACTTCAGCTACGTCACCACCGGCACCTTCAGCGGCAACGTCTGGCTGTCCTCGCCCGACCACGGTCTGGTGGCGGGCACGCGCAACGTGGGCAGCGGCCAGGTGCTGTTCGTCAACCTGCCGCTGGGCTACTTCAAGGCCGTGGGCACCGACTCGGCGCCGCTGCACGGCTTCCTCGACGCCTTCGCGCGCGATGTGGTCAAGCTGCCGACGATGTCGGTGCAGCCGCGCGGCAAGGGCGGGCTGATCTACAACTGGCATGTCGATGACGGCGACGACCTCAACAGCGACGTCAAGTACCTGCTGGACTCGACGAGCGTGCTGCAGCGCGGCCCCTTCTCGATCCACTTCACCGCCGGCGTGGACACCGTCGCGCTGGGTGATGGCAAGGGCATGAGCCTGGACAGCAACAGCGCCTCGCAGACCCAGTTCAAGCGCATCCGCGATCTGGCGGTCGGTCACCAGATCGGCTCGCACGGCGGCTGGAACCACGACCTCTACGGCCTGGGCGCCAACGAGGACAACGCCGCCACCTACCTGCCGTGGCTGGAGCTCAACCACGCGGCCGTCGACCGCCTGAGCGGCAAGCGGGCCACCGAATACTCGGCCCCGCAGGGCAACAACCCGACCTGGGCGGTCAACTGGCTGGAGAACCGCGGCATCCAGGGCATGTACTTCGTCGGCGACACCGGCGCGGCCAGCGTGCGCTCGTGGCGTGCGGGCAACCGGCTGACGCAGTCGATGTGGAGCTTCCCCATCGTGCCGCAGGGCAAGTACGCCACCTTCGAGGAGTTCGACGAGTTCGGCATCACCGACACGCAGTCGGGCCAGTGGCTGCTGGACCTGCAGAGCTTCGTCGTCAACCAGCGCACCAACCGGATGTTCTACAACCATCCGCCGGGCGCGCGCGGCCACCTGAACGCGCTGGCCCCGCTGCTCACCCGCGCCGACACGCTGCAGGCGCTGGGCCGCTTCAAGTGGTACACCATGACGGAGATGGCGCAGTTCGGCAACCGCCGCCTGGGCGTGCAGTGGAGCGCCTCCAGCAGCTATGGCTTCTCCAGCTTCAGCGCCAGCCACGCCAGCTCGCTCAAGGACATGACCTGGCTGCTGCCGCGCGACAAGTACTGGCTGCCGGTGATCACCAGCGGCGCCGGCCAGGTCGGCTACGACAGCACCCACTGGATCGTCACCGCCAACAGCGGCACCACGCTGAAGTTCATCGCCGCGCAGCGATGAGCCCACGAGCAGCGGCTACCATCGGGCGATGAACCTGATCGATTTCGAACTGCGCGGGGACTTCATCCCGCTCGATGCGCTGCTCAAGGCCACGGCCGTCGCCCACAGCGGCGGGGCCGCCAAGATGCTGGTGGCCGACGGCCAGGTCCGGGTGGACGGCCAGCCCGAATCCCGCAAGACCTGCAAGATCCGCGCGGGCCAGGAAGTGATCGTCGAGGCGGCGGCCGTGCGCATCCGCGTCCACGCGCCACCGCTGTGACCTGCCCCCCGGCGATCCCCAGGACGGGCGGGGAACTTGATTCCTCGAATCCCACTCTCATCTGACGTGTTCCACCCCACGCCGATCGAGACCACGATGAAGACCTTCCTGCGCACCGCCGTGTGCGTGATCGCCCTGTCCACCGCCCTGGCACCGACGCTCGCCGAGGCCAAGCGCCTGGGCGGAGGCGGCTCGTCCGGCATGCAGCGCAGCCTGCCTTCCCGCAGCACGCCGCCGGCGCAGACGCCGCCCCAGTCCCAGCCGGGCACGCCGGCGCAGGCTCCGATGCAGCAGCAGGCCCTGCCCGGCGCGGCCGCGGCCACCGGAGCGGCGGCCGCGGGCAAGCGCTCGTGGCTCGGCCCGCTGGCCGGACTGGCCGCCGGCCTGGGCATCGCCGCCCTGCTGAGCCACTTCGGTCTGGGCGAGGCCTTCGCCGACATGATGATGATCGCCCTGCTGGCCATGCTGGCGGTCTTCGCCGTGCGCTGGCTGATGAACCGCAACCGCCGTCCGGCGACCGGCGGCCCGGCCTGGGCCGGTGCAGGTGCTGCAGGCCAGCCGGATCCGGGCGCCCCGATGCAGCGCGGCAGCCATGAGGTGCGCTGGCCGACCGCCTCGTCCGCGACGACCGGCCTGCCCGGCAGCGCCGCCGCCAGCTTCGCCGGCGAATCCGCCGCTGCGCTGCCGGCCGATTTCGACCGCGCCGGCTTCGAACGCGCGGCGCGGATGATCTTCATCCGCATGCAGGCCGCCAACGACCGCGCCGACCTGGACGACCTGCGCCGCTTCACGACGCCCGAGATGTTCGCCGCCATCCGCGTCGACCTGCAGGACCGCCGGGGCGCCGCCCAGGAGACCGATGTGGTCGAGGTGCGCGCCGAGGCGATCGACTTCGTGCGGGAAGACGCGCGCGATGTCGTCAGCGTGCGCTACAGCGGCCTGATCCGCGAGGAGGCTGGCCAGCAGGCCGCCCCGTTCGACGAGGTCTGGCACCTGATGCGCGAGCGCGGCGCCACCGACGGCACCTGGCTCATCGCCGGCATCCAGCAAGGCCACTGAGCCCGGCAGCAGCGTGGACGATCACGTCAATCGACTGGACCGGCTGCTGGTGCTGCTGCTCACGAGCCGCAGCACCGCAGCACTGGCCACGCTCGACGACGCCGGCCTTCCTGCCGTGTCCATGGTTCCTTATGCGGTGGAGGCCGGCGGGCCGGACCTGCTGATCCTCGTCAGCGGCCTGGCCGCACACACCCGGCAGCTGCACGCGCAGCCACGCGCCAGCGTGCTGGTCTGTGCGAGCGAGGATCAGACCGACACGGTGCACGCCCTGCCGCGCGTGACCCTGACCGTCGAGGCCCGCTGGCCGGAGCCGGGCAGCGAAGCGGCGCGGCAGGGCCTGCAGACCTACCTGGCGCGCCATCCCTCGGCCGGCATGCTGACCGAGCTGCCGGACTTCGCGCTGGCGCGGCTGCGCCTGCTCGAGGCTCGCCAGATCGCCGGCTTCGGTGCCGCCCGCACCGTCGATGGGACGCGCCTGGGCCAGCTGCTGCGCCAGACGCTCGACTGACCGCGTTCAGGCCGAGCGCGGCAGCATCTGCTCCAGCAGCAGGCGGGCCGTGCTGGCGTTGGTCGCGCACGGCACATCGTGCACGTCACAGGCCCGCACCAGCGCATTGATGTCAGGCTCGTGAGGCTGAGGCGTCATCGGGTCGCGCAGAAAGACCACCGCATCGACCTCGCCCACGGCCAGCCGGGCGCCGATCTGCAGGTCGCCCCCGAGCGGGCCGCTCAGCAGCCGCTCCACCTCAAGACCCACCTCGCTCTCCAGCCGTCCACCGGTCGTGCCGGTGGCACAGATGCGGCACGCCTGCAGACGCGGCGCGAACTCGCGGGCCAGCGCAATCATCTGGTCCTTGCGACCGTCATGCGCAATCAGGGCGATGCGCAGCAGGGAGTGGGATGTCGGGATCGAAGTCATGGGCAAGCCGTTTCGTCCGGCCCGGTGGCCGGGATCAGCACGGATGCTATCGACCCGCAGTTACAGGCCCGGTTCCTTCTTCAGAGAGATCAGGAGAGAGTCGTGCAGTCCATCAGGGAATGCTCTACAATCGTGGACTGCTGTTGCAGCGGGCCGAACGCCCTCGAACGACAGCCTTTCGTTCATCCCCTCTGACCTTCCTCTTTCCCCTCATCCTCCGGCAGACGGATCCTTCGACAGGATCGGCGACTGCGGGGCTGCAGGCGCGGTCGGCGGCGATGCTATTCGACCCCGGCAGGCTTGATTTTCCAATCCCCTGTACCGACCGCGAGCCAGGCGCCATGCGGATGATGCGCCTTTGCCTTCGCCGGCCTGCCATCTCGTGTTTCCACCTCGCCCGAGGCGAGCCGGAAACCCCTGCCGAATGGCGCCCGAGTGGCGCCGGATGAGAGTATTCAAATGAGCTTTTCGACCCTGGGCCTGAACGAGGCCATCCTGCAAGCCGTCACCGCTGCCGGCTACGAGAACCCGACCGACGTGCAGGCGCAGACCATTCCCGCCGCGATGACCGGCGCGGATCTGCGCGTGTGCTCCAACACCGGCAGCGGCAAGACCGCCGCCTTCGTGCTGCCGGCGCTCGAGCGCGTGCTGGCCGCCCGCGAAGCCAATCCGGCCGCGAGCCGCCGCCCGCTGCGCGGCCAGCCGCCGCAAGGTCCGCGCGTGCTGGTGCTGGCCCCGACCCGCGAGCTGGCCATCCAGGTCTCCAAGGCCGCGGTCACCTACGGCAGCCACATCCCGCACCTGAAGGTCGCCACCGTCGTCGGCGGCGTGCCCTACGGCGCCCAGCTGGCCGCGCTGCGCGGTCCGATCGATCTGCTGATCGCCACCCCGGGCCGCCTGATCGACCACCTCGACAGCGGCAAGGCCATCCTGGGCCAGGTCGAGATGCTGATCCTGGACGAAGCCGACCGCATGCTCGACATGGGCTTCATCGAGGACATCGAGCGCATCGCCGAATCCCTGCCCGCCGGCCGCCAGACCGTGATGGTCAGCGCGACCTTCGCCGGTCAGGTCGGTCGTCTGGCCGACCAGATCCTGAAGGACGATGCCCAGCGCATCGAGGTCGCCAACCACACCGACAGCCACGCCAACATCGAGCAGCAGCTGCTGTGGGCCGATGACCTGGACCACAAGTCGGCGCTGCTCGAGAACCTGCTGACCAGCACCGAGATGCAGCAGGCGGTGATCTTCACCAGCACCCAGCGCGATGCCGACGAGCTGGCCGCCCATCTGTACGACATGGGCCATGCGGTCGCACCGCTGCACGGCGGCATGCCGCAGGGCCGTCGCAACCGCACGCTGATGGCGCTGCGCCGCGGCGAGCTGCGCATCCTGGTGGCCACCGACGTCGCCGCGCGCGGCATCGACGTGCCGACCATCAGCCATGTCATCAACTTCGGCCTGCCGATGAAGGCCGAGGACTATGTGCACCGCATCGGCCGCACCGGCCGCGCCGGCCGCTCGGGCCGCGCGATCACGCTGGCCGAGCGCCGCGATGTCGGCATGATCCGCCGCATCCAGCAGTTCACCACCCAGTCGATCCCGGTGGGCACGCTGGAAGGCCTGGAGCCGAAGCGCCCGGCGCCGGAAATGTTCAGCCGCGCACCGCGCCGTGACGGTGCCGGTCGCCCGCCGCACCGCGGCCACGGTGGCCGTCCGGAAGGTCGCGGCGGCGAGCGCGGCGGCTACGGCTTCGCCCGTCCGATGGACGGTGCACCGCGCCGTGGCGGCTTCGATGCAGCACCGCGCTTCGACTCGGCTCCGCGCTTCGATGCGCCTCGCTTCGAGGCCCCGCGTGGCGAAGGCCGTCCGGAATTCCGTGGCGAGCCCCGTCATGACGGCCCGCGCGGCCAGGGCCCGCGTCGCCAGGAAGGCGCCCCGCGCTTCGACGGCGAGCGCCGCTTCGATGACCGCAGCGGCCCGCGTGGCGGCTTCGGCGGCGGCCGTCCGGCCCCGCGCGGCCGCGGTCACGGCCC
>JAUPTP010000459.1 GCA_030918015.1 Pseudomonadota bacterium | reverse complement strand
GTCGCGGGCGAGCTGCCGCAGGAGCGTGCGGTGCCCGGCGGCGTCGTGCTGATCCCGCTCGGCCCGGCGGCGCAGGAGCCGCGCGCCGAGCATGAGGGCGTGCCGCTGCTGGTCGTCGGCGATCCGATCGCCTGGACGGCGGTGCTCGGGCTGGCGCTGGCGGCCGCGCCCGGCGCCGGCGAGATCATCGTGCGCCGCGACGATCGCCCGCCCGAGCGGCTGCCCTACCGTGTCGCCCCGCACCGCTACGCCGAGCAGCGCCTGACGGTGGCGCCGCGCCATGTCGAGCTCTCGCCCGCGGATCTGGCCCGCCACGAGCGCGAGCGCGAGCGCCAGGCGCAGATCGTCGCCCGCTTCAGCCGCCCGCTGCCGGCCACGCTGAGCATGCGCGCGCCGGTGGGCGGACCGCGCTCGGGCTCCTTCGGCTTGCGCCGCATCTTCAACGGCCAGCCGCGCAATCCGCACAGCGGCATGGACATCGCCGCGCCGACCGGCACGCCGGTGGTGGCGCCGCTGGACGGCGAGGTGGTCGATGTCGCCGACTACTTCTTCAACGGCCGCACCGTCTGGCTCGACCACGGCGGCGGCCTGCTGTCGATGTTCTGCCACCTCTCGGCCGAGCATGTGCGCCCCGGCGACCGGGTGCGCACCGGCGAGCGGGTGGCCGATGTCGGCGCCACCGGCCGGGTGACCGGCCCGCACCTGCACTGGTCGGTCAGCCTGAACCGGGCGATGGTCGATCCGGCGCTGTTCCTGGTATGAGCGCCGAGTCCTGGCTGCTGCTGCCGCAGGCCCTGGGCCTGCTGTTCGGCTTGGTCGGGCCTGTGGAGCTGGTGGCCACCCTGGTGTCCGCGCTCTCGGGTGCGATCGAGGTGGCGCGGTCGGTGTGGTGGTCGCTGCTTTCCTGAGCGCCTTCAGCGGCAGCACGCTGCACGATGTGCTGCACGACTGCCCTATCGCTGTGCGGCTGCATAGGCGGCTGTGCGTTGGTTCTGGTCTCGCGGTGGCGGTGATCATCATGCTGCTCGGGTGCGTGAGCGCACACAGGAGCCTGAAAGCCCAGCCTCTTCATGGGATCGACGGGGGGGCAGTTCGCATAACTTTGCGCACCAGAAAGGGATCCCCATGTCGAAACATGTCTTTCTCGGCCTTCTGTGCTGTTCGGCCGCAGCGTTGTCGACTGGCGCGCAGGCGCAGGACTCCGGCGCCGGGGGCGCCAGCGCGGAGTTCAATCCTTATGTCCTCGGGGCGATCGGCTCGCTAAAGCTCGGTTCACCCGAGAGCACGGGCACGGCTCTCGATCTGCAAGGGACCGGCAGCAAGACCGCTGCTCGTCTGGGCGTCGGGTTGCAGATCCATCCGAACTTCGGCATCGAAGCCACCTGGTTCCAGCTGCCTGGCACCACGGTGCAGGCACCATCCGGGGCGGCGCGCTACCGTGGCTCGGCGGTGACGGTCGCCGTCACCGCCAGCCTGCCGGTGCATGAGCGCATCGAGACCGTTGTCCGTGCAGGTGCTGGCCGATCAAACGTCGATGTTGCCGTGGCCTCTTCCACATACGGATCCGAGTCGCGCAAGAGCCTGGTCGTCTGGGGCGCGGGGGCGCGCTTCAGGCTCAGTTCGGCCTTGTCCGTGACTCTGGACTATGACCATCTGGGCACGGTCGGCAAGTACGCGCAGGGCAGCGACGTCAAGGCCCGGATGGTGGCCGTCGGCATGCAGTTTAAATTCTGATGAGGAAAGCCAGGCTCAGCATGGACAAGGACATGATCATGGCATCTGCCCGCAAGTTCTCTCCCGGCCTTTTGCTGCTGACCGGTGTGGCCCTGGTCGGCTGCGGCGGAGGGGGGGACGATTTCAGTTCTCCGTCGTTTGCCGTGGGCGGCACAGTCAGCGGGCTGCGTGATGCCAGTTCGCTGCAACTGCGCACTGCGGACGGTGCCCAGACCCTCACCGTGGACGAGAACGGCGCCTTCGAGTTTCCCGTGGCCTTTGTCCTGGGCAGCAGCTATGCCGTGAATCTGGTGCAGCAGCCGACGGGCCAGACCTGCACGGTGACGAATGGCAGTGGCAGCAATGTCAGCGCGACCGTCAACAGCATCGAGGTGGCCTGCGCCACCAACACCTATCCGCTCTCCGGGACCGTCACCGGGCTCAGCGGTGGCTCGGTCCGGCTGAGCACCGCGGATGCCGCCAATGCCGTGACGATCAGCCAGGACGGATCCTTCCAGTTGCCGGCAGCCCTGGCCTTCGGCAGCGGCTATGCCGTCACCGTGGCACAGCAGCCCGCCGGGCAGACCTGTTCGGTCGCCCACGGCACAGGCAGCAGCATCAGCGCCGCGGTCAGCGACATCACTGTCAGCTGCGCCCCCAATGTCTATGCAGTTTCCGGGACCGTGACCGGGCTGGGCGCAGGAACGCAGCTCGCGCTGCGCAACAACGGCGGCGACGACCTCGTCGTCTCGGCCGATGGCGTCTTCACCTTCCCGACGCTGGTCGCCTCCTATGCGGTGAGCGTCGCCACGCAGCCGACTGGACAGACCTGCACCATCGGCAATGGTTCGGGCACGGCCTCGGCCAATGTCTCTGACGTTTCTGTCAGCTGCATTCCCAATGGCTACACGGTCTCGGGCACCGTGAGCGGCCTGTCTTCCGGGGATCAGGTCACGCTGAGCAACAACGGCGGTGACGCCGTGGTCGTCTCGGCCGATGGCACCTTCACTTTCCCGACGCTGGCCGCCGCCTATGCGGTGACGGTTGCCGCGCAGCCTGCTTCCGGTGCTTCGTTCTGCTCAGTCAGCAACGGTTCGGGCACGGCCTCGGCGAATGTCTCGAATGTCGCGGTGAGCTGCGTCGCCTCGGTGGCGCTGAACTGCGGCACGGGCAAGCTCCTGAACGGCATCCAGGGGCGCAAGGGTGGTATCATCGACCAGATCCAGATCCGGTGCGCTGACGTGA
>JAUPTP010000458.1 GCA_030918015.1 Pseudomonadota bacterium | reverse complement strand
GCCGAGCAGGCCCGCGACAGCGCCGCCCAGCTCGAGCGCGAGCGCACCCAGGCCCGCTCCGAGCAGCTCGCCCAGCTCGAGCGCCACGCCCGCCTCGAGGCCCGCCTGGCCCAGCTCCAGGCCGAGCGCGACCGCCTCGAGGGCGAGCGGCTCAGGGAGCGCATGCGCGAGCGGCGCGCGGGGGTGGTGGCGACGGCGGGGGGTGGTGCGCGTGGGCCCTCGCGTTCGCGAGGGTGACGGGAGAGGTGCGAGGGTGACGGAATTGGGTGCCGTCATCCCCGCGAAGGCGGGGACCCACGCAGGGCACTCTCCAGCACCCCGATCACCGCCTCCAGATCCTGCGGCGCCGGAACCATCCGCGCCATCACCGCCGCCGCGATCCTGTCCCGCCGCTCCTGACTGTCCGCCATCGCCACCTGACGCTCGAACTGCGCCTGCCGCCGTGCCGGAAGATCCGCCGCGAAGAGCGCCCCGGCCCGCGCGTCATCGCCGTTCGGCCGCCCGCCCCCCTGGCGCCACGCAGCCTCGAACGCCTGAGGAGACGCCCGCAACTGCTGCGACTCGGCCATCAGCGCCCGCGCATACATCAGCGCCGAATCGAACCCGTCGCATTCGTCGCCGACACGCGCGCCCAGCCCGATCAGGCGCTCCACCACCGCCGCACTCCCCATCTGGATCGCGATCGCCAACGGCGTCTCGCGCAGCGTGGACGCCACCCGGTTCACCGTCTCCACGCTCGGGCCCAGATCGAGCAGGAAATCCAGGATCTCCCGCTCCTTCTGCATGTGAGCACGGCGCAGCGCATACATCAGCGGCCCCTCGCCCGACTCCGGGATGCACTGGTTCACGTCGCCGCCGGCCGCCACCATCACCTTCACGTCGTCCAGCGTGCCCAGCATCACCGCTTCCATCAGCGGCGTGCGGCGGGTGCGTCCGTCGTCCCGGGCCATCTTCTGGTTGGGATTCTTGCGCTCACGCGCCGTCGGCTCCCAGGGGCCGACCCGATACTCGGTGTCCGCCGGCACCCGGTTGGTCTGATGCTCCTTGGCCGAGAACTTGGCCCGCAGGGGCTTGAATTCAGCCTCGAACCCGATGGCCAGCAAGCGCCAGTCCAAGTCGTCCAGTCGTGGCTTGGCATGCATCCCCAGCAGACCGAGCCGATTCCAGATCTCCAGCGCCGGGCGGCGGTCACCTCGGGCGACCGCATGCAGCAAGGCCTCCTTCAGGACGTCGGACTGGTTCAGCCCCGCCCGCCACCAGCAGCCACGCACCGCCTGGCTGTACAGGCGTGCCGCCCCCTCGGGCTGCTGCCGCCACACCGCCAGCCGTGCCGCCAGCCGCTCGTGCAGGAAACGCACCGAGGCCTGCCAGCGCGGATCCATGGCCTCGATGCACTGGCCGAGCCGCACCACCGCCGCCTCGATGCCCTGCGGATCCGCCAGCTCGCCCTCGGCGTCGCGCAGCTCGAAGCGGTCCTCGATCTGCGCGACCAGGTCGAGCACCGGCAGCCGCGCCTCGCCGACCCGCCTCGCCACCTCGTCGCACAGCGCCTGGATCGCGAGCTGGTAGCTCTGCTCCGGTCCACCCCGGTCCGTGCCGGCCGCATCCCGGATGCGTTCGCGCAAGGCCATCGGCAGCGACTGGAATGCCAGGCTCAGCCCGAGCCAGCCACACAGATCCTGCCGCAGCGCCGGCCGGCGGACCTTGTGGAACAGCGGCTGCAGCGGCTTGTACTGGGCAAAGGGCGCGCGCAGCTTGCGGATCGGCCCCTGGCCGGCACGCCAGCGCCCGACCGTGTCGACGTCAGGCTCGATCCAGGTCGCCAGCGTGTCGGAGTCGATGCCCGCCAGATCGGCCGCCCACGCCAGCCAGGCCTCGAAGGGCTGGCGCCACCACAAGGTCAGGACCGGGCCGCGCAGCTTGACGGACACCATGCGCATCATTCCGGCCAACTGAGGCACCGCGAATTCGTTCAGGAACAGCGCACGGCCCGCCTCGTCATCCAGCACCGCACTGTCCACCTTCATCGACAGATCCCGCAGAAAGTTCCGGGTCACCTCCCAGGCGCCGCCCAGCACTGCCCGCCAGCGCAGACCGCCCTCGTGCTCGATCTGCGCCAGGAAGGCCCTCTCGACCTCATCGAACTTCTGCAGCAGCCGGCTGGGCACCGACTCCGTGGCGACCTCGTCGAGGATCTTGTCGAGCTTGAGGGCCTTCATCTGCGGCCACCACCCCGCGCAGCGGATCAGCTCCCGCAACAGTTCGCCCGGACGCGGGATCGGATCGGCGAACGCAGCAGTCAGGTCGTCGCTCATGGTCAGGCCTTGCCTTTCTTCGGCGTGGTCGTGGCGGCGGCACGTTGGGCGCGTGCCGCGAAGCTGTCCCGGGCCACCTGGCCACCGTTCTGGCGCGCATTGGCCGACTGGATGCGGGCGGCGGCTTCCGTGGTCATGGGCGTGGCCTTGCGGGTGGATGGCGTGGCGGCCGGGGTCTGGTGAATCGGCGCGCCGATCTTCTTCGCGGGTTTCATGGGTCTTCAGGTTGCTTATGGGGTGAGCACTTGTCCGGAAATGAACAAATCGCGATTGAGATCATCGATCGCGAGCCTCCAAGCCCCCAGTGCTGGCACCGAAGAACTTCCCGCTTTTTGTCACGGCACCTGTTGCCATGAGGACCGAGGCCGAGGTACTGCGTGGGCCCTCGCCTGCGCGAGGGTGACGGGCGATGCGCGGGTGACAGGCGAACACGCTGCCAACGGGGGAAACTGCCGCATGACCCCCGACGCCCCCCCCACCCCCCGCACCCCCGCCGAGCAGGCCCGCCTCCACCTCGCCCTCACCGAGCTGTGGGAGCAGCGCCTGAGCTTCAACCAGCTCCTCGGCCTGAAGGTCGACGCCCTCGACCCCGCCGCACCCCGCCTGCGCTTCGACATGCGCCCCGAACTCGTCGGCCACTACCTCC
>JAUPTP010000457.1 GCA_030918015.1 Pseudomonadota bacterium | reverse complement strand
GGGGAGGCTCGCCTTATAAGACATCCATGAAGCAATGCAAAGTTGTGTTTGATGAGGGTGCACCTCCCAGCTTCGGCGGAAAGAATCACCGGCTGACGCCGCCGATGCGGTGATCCCGGATGGGCATGCGGGGGGCGGCGCGGGTCCAATCCGGGCCATGACGATCATGATCCGACATTTCCGCCAGCGCCTGCTGTGGCCGCTGCAGCTGATGCCGCGCACCGACGAGCGGCTGCGGCTGCAGCCCTGGGCCGCGGTGCTCGAGCGTCCGGGCAGCCCCTGGCGCGAGGCCGCCGAGATGCGCCGCAGCCGGTTGCACGAGCGCCACTATCAGGAGTTCGTGACCTTCCTGCCCCATGTGCAGCGCTTTCTCTATGGCGACAGCGCGCGTGCGGGCAGCGCCCGCACGGGCGGCGGCTCCTCGATGCGGGTGCTGCGGCGTGACGATGTCGCGGCGGTGCGCCTGCATCTGCACCCCGGCCAGCCGCCGGTCGAGCTGGCGGTCGAGCACATCGATCTGTACTTCTTCCACGACGTCGACGTGGTGATGCTGCATGTCGAGGTGCATGCCGACGCGTTGCCGCTGCCGGTGGTGCAGGAGCTGCTCTACCGGTTCGGGCGCGCCTATCCGCCAGGCTGGGACGGCCAGGGCGAGCCGATCCACTGCGCCCGCACCGTCGAATGGCTGGGCGTGGACGGGCAGGTGCTGTGCGCCTCGGACGCGGCCGACCGCGAGGCCTTCCTCGACTTCGTCGGCACGCACCGCGCCCCGCGGCTGACCGCGCACTGGCGCTGGCTGCTGCAGCCGCTGCGCCCGGAGCTGGACGAGGGGGCCGACGACGACGACGGGCTCGCGCCGCTGCGGGTGCGTCAGATCGAGTACCACCGCATGCCGGTGATGGCCTGGCTGGCGCTGGACGATCCCGCCGCCCTGAGCCGGGCCGACTTCATCCGGCTGGGCCTGGTCGCCGGCCAGGGGGCGCAGGGCGAGGCCGGCGCCGACCTGCCCTTCGCGGCGCACCATGTCGCCGACTTCGAGGCGCGGCACTGCTACGACCGCTTCTGGGGCGCCGGGGGCGCCGCGCCCTTCACCCGCTACCTGTGCTGCGGTCACGCGCTGGTGGTGGTGGGGCGCGCGGACTCGCGCTTCTTCGTCGACCGCGAGCGCGGCGTGCTGGCGCAGTTCCGCCACCAGCATTTCCTGATGTTCCTGATCGCGCACTTCCAGAAGGCGGCGCTGCTGATGTTCTCCGACCGGCTGGTGGTGGCGCTCGATGCGCTCAGCATCCACGACGCCTCGTCGGTCAAGCGCTTCAAGCGGGCGGTGCGCGGCAACTTCGAGACCTTCCTGCGCTTCACCCACCGCTACTGGTTCCACGACCTGTCCGAGCAGGCCCAGACCCGCGCGCTGCACCGGCTGTGCGCCGACCACCTCGGCCTCGACACGCTGTACCCCGAGGTGCGAGAGCGCGTCAGCGAGATGAACACCTACCTCGACACCGACAGCCTGCGCCGCCAGGCCAACACCGTGGTGCGGCTCACCGTGGTGACGATCGCCGGCCTGATCGGCACCCTGTCGACCGGCTTTCTGGGCATGAACCTGCTCGACGAGGCGGGGTCGTCCTGGTCGCGCCGGGTGCTGATCCTGGTCCTCACGCTGGCGGCCTCGCTGCTGCTGACCGGCTACATGATCGTGCGCTCGAAGCGGCTGTCCGACTTCCTGGACATGCTCTCGGACGAGCGGCTGACGCTGCGCGAGAAGCTCGGCATGGCCTCCTCGGCCGGAGACGCCAAGACTTGAGCCGCGCCAGCGCGGGATGAGCGAGGGGGCGGGGCCTCTTTTCGCCGTCCGCCGCGCCCGCCCGGGTCGGACGATGGGTGCGACGGGATGACGGCGGCCCTGCTCGACCCGCACCCGTTCACGCCGGCTGCGGGATCGGGCCAGGCCTGGCGTCCAGCATCACTCGTGGCGCAGCGCCTCGATCGGGTCCAGCCGCGCCGCGCGCCGCGCCGGCACATAGCCGAACACCACGCCGATCGCCGCCGAGAACACGAAGGCCAGCAGGTTGATGCCCGGCTGGAAGACATAGGGCATGGCCAGCAGCGCCGACAGCCCGACCGAGGCGACGGTGGCCAGCGCGATGCCCACCAGGCCGCCGAAGCTGGAGAGCACCACCGCCTCGATCAGGAACTGCAGCAGCACCTCGTGCTCGAGCGCGCCGATGGCCAGGCGCACGCCGATCTCGCGGGTGCGCTCGGTCACGCTCACCAGCATGATGTTCATGATGCCGATGCCGCCCACCAGCAGGCTCACGGCCGCGACCGCGCCGAGCAGCGAGGTCATCAGCTGCGTCGTGCCCGACATCGTCTCGGCGAGCTGGCGGGTGTCGAGGACGTTGAAGTTGTCGTCGTCGGCCGCTGCCAGCTTGCGCCGCTCGCGCAGCAGCTGGCGCAGGCTGGCCTGCACCGCGCTGCTGTCGGCCGTGTCGTCGAGCGAGACCAGGAGGGTGCCGATGTTCAGGCTGCCGCTGACCCGGCGCTGCAGCGTGCGCAGCGGCACGATCACCGTGTCGTCCTGGTCCATGCCCATCGCCGCCTGGCCCTTGGAGGCCAGCCGGCCGATGATCGTGCAGGAGAACTGCTTGATGCGCAGCATCTGCCCGAGCGGGTCGGCGCCGTTGAAGAGCTCGCGGTGCAGCGTCGCGCCGATCAGGCAGACGGCGCTGCCGGCGCGCAGCTCGGTGTCCTCGAAGGTGCGCCCTGCGGCGATCGTCCAGTTGTTGGTGCGGAAATAGGCGTTGGTCGTGCCGGTGACGCTGGTCGACCAGTTGCGCGAGCCCGCCACCACCGTGACGCTGCTGCGCGCCTCCGGGGCGACCGCGGCCACGCCGGCGATCTGCGTGGCGATCGCGTCGATGTCGGCCTCGCGGAAGGAGGGGGCGCCGGCGATCCCCCCCGGGCC
>JAUPTP010000456.1 GCA_030918015.1 Pseudomonadota bacterium | reverse complement strand
TCGGATTGGCGTATTTCGCGCCCTGCTCGTAGCCGCACTGGAAGCGGCGGATCAGCGGCACGTCCATGCCGCCGATGAAGCCGACCTTGCCCGACCGACTCGCCATCGCCGCGGCCATGCCGGCCAGGAAGGAGCCCTCCTGCTCCTTGAAGACCACCGACTGCACGTTGGGCAGGTTCACCACCATGTCGACGATGGCGAACTTGAGCTGCGGGAATTCCTTGGCCACCTTCTCCAGCGCCGAGGCCTGGGTGAAGCCGATGGCGATGATCGGGTTGGCGCCCTTCTGCGCCATGCGGCGGAAGGCCTGCTCGCGCTGGGTGTCGTTGGCGATCTCGAACTCGAGGTAGCTGCCGCCGCCCTCCTGCCTGAAGCGCTCCATGCCGTTGTAGGCGGCCTCGTTGAAGGACTTGTCGAACTTGCCGCCGGCGTCGTACACGATGGCGGGCCGGGCCTGGGCCTGCGCGGCGGACAGCCCCGCCAGCAGGGCCAGACTCAGCACGGCCCGCACGACGGGGCGGCACGACAGGCGATCGGATCGGGACATGGGTTCTCCTGGTCATCGAGGCGCGAACGATTCTGCAACACCCGTGCCCGAAAGTGACTGAAACTGCGGTGCATCGCTCCGGCCTGCGCGCAAACCCTGACCCCGCCCGAACGGGGGGCATCGGGCGACCCGCCATCGCGGACGATCTTGACCATCATCAACGGTGCTGCACTGCAGCATCCTGGTCCTGCACGGTCCGGGATCGCGCTGGCATGCTCACGTCCACTGCTGATCCGGAGCCCTTGCCATGACCGAAATCTCTCCCGTCGCACCCGCAACCGCCCTGCCGCTGGCGGGCCGCCGCGGCCTGATCCTGGGTGTCGCCAACGACCACAGCATCGCCTGGGGCTGCGCCCAGGTCGCCCGGGCCCAGGGCGCCTCGCTGGTGATGTCGTGCCTCAACGAGAAGGCCCGCACCCATGTGCAGCCGCTGGCCGATGCGGTCCAGGCGCCGCTGCTCGACTGCAACGTCGAGACCCCCGGCGACCTCGACCGGCTGGTGCAGGCTGCCGTCGAGCACCTGGGCGGCCTGGACTTCGTCATCCACTCGATCGCGTGGGCGCCGCTGGCCGAGCTGCGCGGCCGCGTCATCGACAGCTCCGCCGAGGGCTTTGCCCGGGCGATGACGGTGTCGTGCCACTCCTTCGCCGAGCTGGCCAAGGCCTGCGAGCCCTACCTGTCGGCCGACGCCGCGCTGATGACGATGAGCTACCTGGGCGCCGACGAGGCCATCCCGAACTACGGCCTGATGGGCCCGGTCAAGGCGGCGCTGGAGTCGATGGTGCGCTACCTGGCCGCCGAGCTCGGCCCCAAGGGCGTGCGGGTGCACGCGATCTCGCCGGGGCCGATGCCCACCCGCGCGGCCTCGGGCCTGCAGGACTTCGACGCGCTGATGGCCACCGCCCGCACCGAGTCGCCGCTGCGCCGGCTGGTGACGCTGGAGGAGGTGGGCTCGCTGGCGGCCTTCCTGGCCGGACCGGGCGGACGCGGCATGACCGGCCAGACGCTGTTCGTCGACGGCGGCTTCCACGTCGTGCGCTGACCCGCCGCCGATCCCCGACACCCCGCTCGCCTGCCTGCCATGAACCACCTGACCTCCTCCGAACCGATCACCAACCTGACCTTCGACGAGCTGCCCGTGGGCGCGCGTGCGCGCATCAGCCGCACGCTGACGCAGGACGACATCGTCGCCTTCGCCCTGGTCTCGGGCGATGTCAACCCGGCCCACGTCGACCCCGAATACGCCAACGCCACCCGTTTCCACGGCACGATCGCGCACGGCATGTGGGCCGGCGCGATGATCTCCTCGCTGCTGGGCACCGAGTTCCCCGGCCCCGGCACGATCTACGAAGGCCAGACGCTGCGCTTTCACCTGCCGGTGCGCGCCGGCGACACGCTGACGGCCGAGGCGGTCGTCACCAGCCGGGATGTCGAGCGCCACCGCCTGGTGATGGACTGCGTGGTCACCAACCAGACGGGGGCGACGGTCGTCAGCGGCGAGGCGATGGTGCGCGCGCCGATGCAGAAGGTCAGCCGCCCGCGCGCGACGCTGCCGCAGATGCACCTCTTCGACCCGGACGCGCGCCTGGCCAAGTGGGTCGACGGCTGGGCGGCCGATCTGGCCGGGCAGCCGCCGGTGCAGTGCGGCGTGGTCCATCCCTGCGACGCCACCTCGCTGGCCGGGGCGCTGGCGGCGGCCCGCCGCGGCCTGATCGTGCCGTGGCTGATCGGCCCGGAGGCCAAGATCCGCGCGGTGGCCGAGCAGGCCGGTCTGGACCTGGGCGGCGCGCGCATCGAGTCGGTCGAGCACAGCCACGCCGCGGCCGCGCGGGCCGCCGAGCTGGCCGCCTCCGGTCAGGTCGAGGTGCTGATGAAGGGCAGCCTGCACACCGACGAGCTGATGCACGCGGTGGTCGCCACGCCGGCGCTGCGCACCAAGCGGCGCATCTCGCATGTCTTCCGCTTCGACATCCCGACCTATCCGAAGCCGATCCTGATCACGGACGCGGCGATCAACATCGCCCCGACCCTCGAGGACAAGGCCGACATCGTCTCCAGCGCGATCGACCTGGCGCGGGTGCTGGGCGTGGCGCGGCCGAAGGTGGCCATCCTGGCCGCGGTGGAGACGGTCAGCACCAAGATGAGCTCGACGCTGGACGCCGCGGCGCTGTGCAAGATGGCCGACCGCGGCCAGATCGTCGGCGGCGTGCTCGACGGCCCGCTGGCCTTCGACAACGCGATCTCGGCCGAGGCCGCGCGCATCAAGGGCATCCGCTCGGAGGTGGCCGGCGACGCCGACATCCTGCTGGTGCCCGATCTCGAGTCCGGCAACATGCTGGCCAAGCAGCTGGAGTACCTGGCCGGCGCGGCCGGCTGCGGCATCGTGCTGGGCGCGCGGGTGCCGATCGCGCTGACC
>JAUPTP010000455.1 GCA_030918015.1 Pseudomonadota bacterium | reverse complement strand
GCGAAGCCCGCGGGCACCAGCGCGAACACCGGCCAGCGCACCAGGCCACCGGCGTTGGACGACATCTCGTGCGTCTCGAAGGCCTTGATGACCAGCGGCGTGACCATGGCGATCACGGTGATCACCAGCGGGAACAGGAAGCAGACGATGCCGAAGATGTCGACCTTGATCTGCGTGCGCTTGGAGAAGCGGCCCAGGATCACGTCGATCCTGACGTGCTCCTGGCGCAGCATGGTGTAGCCCGCGCCGAGCAGGAAGATCGCGGCGAACAGGTACCACTGGATCTCGAGCAGCGCGTTCGAGCTGTTGTTGAACAGCTTGCGCACGATCGCGTTGCCCGCCGAGATGACGACGGTGATGAGAACCAGCCACGAGACGGTACGGCCGACGCGTTCGGTGAACGCGTCGATCCATCTCGACAGTTGCAATAGGGCAGTCAAGGGTGATCTCCGGAGAAGAGGGATGGCGTGGCCGCAATTGCGCGTGCAGTGGGCCGACACTGGCGCGTATGACACTCGAAAACCCTGATCGGGCCCATCGGGTCTTACGACTACGCGGCACTACGCAGGCCGGGCGTGCGCTGCGTCACGGATCACGCCGCCGCCTCTGGCCCGCCCCCCGGCGCGCAGATCAGGTCGCCACGCTTTCGCCACGGCGCATGGCGCGCGACAGCAGGATCACCGGGGCCAGGCCGACAGTGACCAGGGCCAGCGAGGGCAGGGCGGCCTCGGCCAGGCGCTCGTCGCGGGCCAGCTGCGAGGCGATGATCGCCAGCGTGTCGCTGTTGAAGGGGCGCAGTGCCAGCGTGGCGGGCAGCTCCTTCATCACGTCGACGAAGACCAGCAGCGCTGCGGCCAGCACGGTGCGGTGCAGCAGCGGCAGGTGGATGCGTGCGAGCAGCCGGGCCGGGCCGGCGCCGAGCATGCGTGCCGTCTCGTCGAGGCTGCCGGGCACGCGCGCATAGCCCGCCTCGACCGACTGCAGCGCCACGGCCGAGAAGCGCACGAGATACGCATAGACCAGGCCCAGCGAGGTGCTGGTCAGCACCGTGCCGAGCTGGCTGTCGGGCCAGCGCTGCTGCGCCCAGCCCGAGGGCAGCAGCAGGCCGATGGCAATCACCGCGCCCGGCACCGCGTAGCCCAGCGAGACCACGCGCACGCTGGCCGCCAGCAGCGGGTGAGGCTGCAGCCGCTGCACGAAGGCCATCAGCAGCGCCAGGGCGGCGGCCGCCAGCGCCGCCAGGCCCGACAGGCGCAGGCTGGCCCAGGCCCACTGGCCGAAGCGCTCCCAGGGCAGGCCGAACTCGCCGTAGAGGGCCTCCAGCGTCACCAGGCGCAGCAGCAGCAGCACCGGCAGCACGAAGCCCAGCAGCACCGGCAACAGGCAGGCCAGCAGCGCGGCCAGCGCCTGCAGGCCCTGGAGCGTGACCGGGCGGGCCTCCGGGCTGCTGCCCGATCCGCGCGAGGTCGCGAAGCGCAGGCGCGACTGCGCCCGGCGCTCCAGCCAGACCAGGACCCCCACCACCAGCAGCAGCACCGTGGCGAGCTGCGCGGCCGCATGCCGGTCGCCGAAGGACAGCCAGGCCTTGTAGATGCCGGTGGTGAAGGTGCTCAGGCCGAAATAGGCGCCGACGCCGTAGTCGGCCAGCGTCTCCATCAGCGCCAGGGCCACGCCGGCGGCCAGCGCGGGCCGGGCCAGCGGCAGGGCCACTTCGGTCAGCCGGCGCCACGGGCCGGCCCCCAGCAGGCGCGCCGCCTCCATCAGCACCGCGCCGCGCTCGGTCAGCGCGGTGCGCACCAGCAGGTAGACATAGGGGTAGAGCGTCAGGATGAACAGCGCGACCGCCCCCGGCGTGCTGCGGATGTCGGGCCACAGCGCGCCGGTGGCCTGGGTGCGCTCGCGCAGCCACATCTGCAGCGGGCCGCTGGACTGCAGCGTGTCGGTGTAGACATAGGCCAGCACATAGGCCGGCATGGCCAGCGGCAGCAGCAGCGCCCACTCCATCAGGTCGCGGCCTGGAAAGCGCAGCAGCGTCACCAGCGCCGCGGCGCCGCCGCCCAGCACGGCCACGCCCAGCGCCACCGGCAGCGTCAGCTGCAGCGACGCCAGCGCATAGCCGGGCAGGACGGTGTCGAGCTGGTGGGCCAGCGTCTCGCGGGCGGTGGCATCGAAGCTCAGCCAGGACGAGGCGATCGACACCACGGGCAGCGCCAGCACCAGGCAGAGCAGCATGAGCAGCCATTGCAGCGGACGCGGCGAGGCGGCGCGACGGCGGACCAGGGAAGTTGCGGACATGAGGCAGGGGCCGGGGTTGCTGTTGTCGGGAATGATTCGCATTGTCGCGGCCGGCTATGATAGGGGCAGAATCCGAAAACCTCCGGCCTGTCCATGTTCCTGCACGTCGATCAGCTCAGTGTCCAGTATCCCGGCGCCGCCCGCGCCAGCGTTCGCCATGTGTCGCTGGCGCTCGAGCGCGGCCAGATCGGGGCGCTGCTGGGGCCGTCGGGCTGCGGCAAGACTTCGCTGCTGCGCGCGGTGGCGGGGCTGGAGCGGCCGGCGCGCGGCCGCGTGGTGCTCGACGGCGAGGCGGTCGGCGATGCGGCCACCGGCCACCACCTGCCCCCCGAGAAGCGCCGCATCGGCATGGTCTTCCAGGACTACGCGCTGTTCCCCCACATGACCGTGGCCGAGAACGTGCTGTTCGGCCTGAAAGGCCTGCCGCGCGCGGAGCAGCAGGCGCGGGTGCAGGAGATGCTCGAGCTGGTCGGCCTGGCCAGCGCCGCCCGGCGCCATCCGCACCAGCTCTCCGGCGGCCAGCAGCAGCGCATCGCGCTGGCGCGTGCGCTGGCGCCCGGGCCGCGCCTGCTGCTGATGGACGAGCCGTTCTCCAGCCTGGATGTCGACCTGCGCGAGCGCCTGGCCCAGGAGGTGCGCGCCATCCTCAAGCGCACCGACACCACGGCGC
>JAUPTP010000025.1 GCA_030918015.1 Pseudomonadota bacterium | reverse complement strand
TGGGCCTGGCGGGCATGCCGCGCCGCTATGCCGACTACCCGATGCAGTTCACCGACTTCAACATGGTGGCCTCGATCGGCGGCTTCGGCTTCGGCCTGATGCAGGTCTATTTCTTCCTGTTCATCGTCGTGCCGATGATGCGCGGCCAGGGCGAGCCGGCGCCGCAGAAGCCCTGGGAAGCGGCCGAAGGCCTGGAATGGGAAGTGCCCTCGCCGGCGCCCTTCCACACCTTCGAGACGCCTCCGAAGCTCGACGCCACCGCCACCCGCGTGATCGGCTGATCCCCGCCTGAACGGAGCCCGCGCCCATGCCCCCCCGTCCCCCGAGCGCCGCGTCCGGCGCCTCCGCCTCGCCCGAGGATCAGCGCCGCGCCAACCTGCGACTGGCGCTGATCCTGGCCTCGGTGGCGGCGATCTTCTTCATCGGCTTCGTGGCCAAGATCGTCCTGCTCGGCCGCGGCTGAGCGCGCAGGACGAGCCCGAGCAGGAGTCGCGACGATGAGACTGCGCCCCGCACCGGCCGACCCCGGCCTGCAGCACGACAACCGGCAGCTGCTGGGCAAGCTGTGCGTGATCGCGGCGGTGATGTTCGGCTTCGGCTACGCGCTGGTGCCGATGTACGAAGCGATCTGCACCGCGCTGGGCATCAACATCCTGACGCTCAACGAGCAGCGCACCTCGCCGCACGCGGCCCGCGCCGACGGCCGCAACACGCAGGTCGACCTCAGCCGCACCATCACCGTCGAGTTCGATGCCAATGCGCGCGGCCCCTGGCAGTTCCGGCCCGCGCAGGCCTCGCTCACGGTGCACCCCGGCGAGGTGGCGACCGTCATGTACGAGTTCCGCAACGTCCAGGACCGCACGATGGCCGCGCAGGCCATCCCCAGCTACGCGCCGAAGCAGGCCACCGCGCATTTCAACAAGCTCGAGTGCTTCTGCTTCAACCAGTACACGCTGGCGCCGGGCGAGTCGAAGTCCTGGCCGGTGGTCTTCGTCATCGACCCGAAGCTGCCGCGGGACGTCACGACGATCACGCTGTCCTACACCTTCTTCGAGGTGGGCGCCAAGGTGCCCGCCGCGCCGGGGGCCGGTTCGTGAGCACGCCCCGAGACCCCCATGAGGCCGCGCGCACCTCGGCCGACGACCTGCGCGAGGTGGTGCGCCGCAAGGGCTCGTTCCTGCAGACGCTCAAGGCGGTGGCCTGGTCCTTCCTGGGCATCCGCCGCGGTGCGGACTGGCAGGAGGACATCGGCCGGCTCAATCCGGTGCATGTCATCGTCGCCGGCCTGATCGGCGCCGGCCTGTTCGTCGGCGCGCTGGTGCTGCTGGTGCGCTGGATCGCCGCCGGCTCCGGCTGAGGCCCGCGCCGCGCTCCCACCCCGTCCCTTTCCCGACAAGCCCTTCCCAAGAACACACGCGTCCAGGAGACCCACGATGTCGGCAAGCACCCCGGGCCATGCGCCCTACTACTACGTCCCGGCGCCCTCGCGGCATCCGGTGATGATGTCGATCGGCCTGTTCTTCGTCGTGCTCGGCGCCGGACAGTGGGTCAACGGACACGGCTGGGGCATGTACTCGGTGCTGTTCGGCCTGCTGTGGGTGGCCTTCGTGCTGCGGCAGTGGTTCGGCGAGGCGGCCGGCGAGGCCGAGGGCGGCCTGCTCAGCGACCGGGTCGACATCTCCTACCGCTGGAGCATGGCCTGGTTCATCTTCTCGGAGGTGATGTTCTTCGCGGCCTTCTTCGGTGCGCTGTACTGGGCGCGCGCCCAGTCGGTGCCCAGCCTGGGCAGTGCGGAGAACGCGCTGCTGTGGCCGGACTTCAAGGCCGCCTGGCCCAGCTCGGTGGCCGGTGCCACCGCCTCGCCGGCCGGCACCGTCGAGCCCTTCCAGACCATGGGCCCGTGGCCGCTGCCGACCATCAACACCGCGCTGCTGCTGACCTCGGGCGTCACGCTGACCATCGCGCACCATGCACTGATCGCCGGCCGACGGGCGTCGACCATCCTGTGGATGTGGATCACGGTGCTGCTGGGCGTGACCTTCCTGGGCTGCCAGGCCTACGAGTACATGCACGCCTACCGGGACCTGAACCTGAAGCTGTCCTCGGGCATCTACGGCTCGACCTTCTACATGCTGACCGGCTTCCACGGCTTCCATGTGCTGGTGGGCACGCTGATGCTGCTGGTGATCACGATCCGGCTGATGAAGGGCCATTTCACGCCCCAGCGCCACTTCGGCTTCGAGGGCGCGGCCTGGT
Organism: Pseudomonadota bacterium; assembly: GCA_030918015.1. GTDB lineage: Bacteria > Pseudomonadota > Gammaproteobacteria > Burkholderiales > Burkholderiaceae_C > Sphaerotilus. Next base: position 9,618 of record JAUPTP010000025.1, on the reverse strand, counting down.
ACTGGCACTTCGTCGACGTGGTCTGGCTGGGCCTGTACGTCATCGTGTACTGGATGTGAGGCGCACGCGGGGCCGCGCTCAGCGCCCCACCGGCAGGCCGGTGGGCGTGATCCAGCCCAGCAGGTAGCCCAGCATCAGGAACAGGAAGATGGCCACCGACACGCCGACCCGCACGGCCAGCGCGCGCGCCATCCTCTGCCTCGAGACCGAGGCGTCGGCGGGCGCCGAGGGGCCACGACGCAGCATGAACACCCCGGCCGCCCCCAGCGCGGCCAGGACGGCGACAAAGCCCAGCACGATGACGATCTTCATGGCCGGCGATTGTTCCAGCACCCGCGCCTGCCCGACAGCGCAGGAACCCGGTGTACGGCGGCGCTCGAGGGGGCTGGCGATCCTCGCCGCGCTGCTGATGATCGCGCTGACCGCCCGGCTCGGGCTCTGGCAGCTCGACCGCGCGCAGCAGAAACAGGCCCTCCAGGCCCAGCTGCAGGACCGTGATCGGCTGGCCGTGCTCGATGCCGCCGTGCTGGCCCGCACGCCCGCCCAGGTGCCGGATCAGGTGCAGCGCCGGGTGCGGCTGCAAGGCCGCTGGGTGCCGCAGGCCACCGTCTTCCTCGACAACCGGCCGATGGCGGGCCAGGTCGGCTTCCTGGTGCTGACGCCTCTGCGGCTCGACGACGGCAGCGCCGTGCTGGTGCAGCGCGGCTGGGTGCCGCGCCACCGCCTGCAGCGCGACCTGCTGCCGACCGTGCTCACGCCCGACGGCCCGATCCGCCTGCACGCGCGGGTGATCGCCCAGCCCTCGCGGCTGCGTGAGCTGGGTCCGCCCGCGCCGGCCGGCCTGATCCGCCAGAATCTGGACCTGGCCACCGCCGCCCGCGAGACCGGCCTGGCCCTGCGCCCGCTGGCGCTGCTGCAGCTCGATGGGCCCGGACAGCCGACCGGCGCCGACGGCCTGCGCCGCGACTGGCCGGCACCGGACTTCGGCATCGAGCGCCACCACGGCTATGCCGCGCAGTGGTTCGCGCTCAGCGCGCTGGGCGCCGGACTGCTGCTGTGGTTCGGGCTGCTCCGGTCCCGACTCTCCTCCCGCCACGACCCGATCCGCCATGACCGATGACGCCCGCGCCCGGCCCCTGACCCTGGCGGTCCACGGCCTGCCCAGCCCGGAAGCTGCGCTGCGCAGCGCCGACCGCCGCACCCGGCTCGGCCGTCTCAAGATGCTGCTGGTGCTGCTGGCCTGCGCCTCGCCGGTCATCGCCTCCTACTTCACCTACCACGTCCTCAGGCCTCAGGCGCGCACCAACCACGGCGAGCTGATCGCCCCGATGCGCGAGCTCCCGGCCGCGGCCGCGCTGCCGCTGCAGGACCTGCAGGGCCGGGCGGTCGATCCGCGCACGCTGAAGGACCAGTGGCTGCTGGTGGTCGTCGCCGACGGCGACTGCGACGCGGCGTGCGAGCGGCTGCTGTATGCCCAGCGCCAGCTGCGCGAGTCGCTCGGCCGCGAGAAGGAGCGGCTCGACCGCGTCTGGTTCATCACCGGCGAGGCGCCGCCCCGGGCCGCGCTGCTGCCGGCGCTGGAGGGCGCGCAGGTGCTGCGCGTGCCGCGCGAGGCGCTCGGGCGCTGGCTGCGGCCGGCCGAGGGCCAGCCGCTGTCGGCCCACCTCTACGTCGTCGATCCGATGGGCCAGTGGATGATGCGCTTCCCGGCCGAATTCGAGCCGGCCAAGGCCAAGCGCGATCTCGACCGCCTGCTGCGCGCCGCCAGCTCCTGGGACCGGGAAGGCCGCGACCCGGCGATCGTGGGCGACGGGGCGGCGCGATGAAGGGCGCCCTGGATCTCGTCGACCTCGATCCGCTGCTGCCGATGCTCGGCTTCGGCGCCACGCTGGCGGCGCTGGCCCTGGGCTGGCTGCTGTGGCGCCAGCGCGGCGCGGACACCCCGGCCCGGCTGCGCGCGCTGACGCTGCTGGCACTGGTGCTGACCTTCGATCTGGTGCTGTTCGGCGCCTTCACCCGGCTGAGCGACTCCGGCCTGGGCTGCCCGGACTGGCCCGGCTGCTACGGCAGCGCCAGCCCGCTGGGCGCGCACGCCGAGATCACCGAGGCCCAGACCGCGATGCCCACCGGCCCGGTCACCCACCGCAAGGCCTGGATCGAGATGATCCACCGCTATCTGGCCACCGGCGTGGGCGCGCTGCTGACGCTGCTGATGATCTGGAGCGCGCTGGCGGTGCGGCGGCTGCGGCGCAGCGATCCGGCCGCGGCCGCGCGCATCGCGCCGGGCTGGGCGGCGCTGGGCTTCGTCTGGGTCTGCCTGCAGGGCGCCTTCGGTGCACTCACCGTCACGATGAAGCTCTATCCGGCCATCGTCACCGCGCACCTGCTCGGCGGCATCGGCCTGCTGGCGCTGCTGGCGGTGCAGATGCAGCGCCACGATCCGCAGCCGCTGGCGCTGCCGGCCACGCTGCGCCATGCCGCCTGGGGCGTGCTGGCGCTGCTGGTGCTGCAGGTCGCGCTGGGCGGCTGGGTCAGCACCAACTATGCGGTGCTGGCCTGCCAGGACATTCCGACCTGCCAGGGCCGCTGGTGGCCGCCGATGGACTTCGAGTCCGGCTTCACGCTGCGCCGGCCGCTCGGCCTGCGTCCGGACGGCAGCGCCCTGCCCTTCGAGGCGCTGACCGCGATCCACATGGTGCACCGGCTCGGCGCGGTCGTGGTGCTGTCGGCGCTGCTGGCCTTCGGGTGCGCGCTGCGGCGCCAGCCCGGCGCGGCGCAGCCAGCGCGGCTGCTGCTCGGCCTGGCCGGGCTGCAGCTGCTGACCGGGCTGTCGAACGTGGTGCTGGACTGGCCGCTGCTGGCGGCGCTGCTGCACACCGGCGGCGCCGCGCTGCTGACAACCCTGATGGCGGCGCTGGTCGCGCGCAGCCATGCTGCAGCCCATCGCACCGTGCCGCGCGCCGCGCCCCTTCTGCAGCAGGCCACCGCACGCCCCTGACTCCACCGACACCGTGTTCTTTCCGGGAGATCCGCCATGAGCTCGACCACGCTGACCCCGAGCGCCTCGCCGCTGTCGCGCTGGCGCCAGTACATCGCGCTGACCAAGCCGCGGGTGATCCAGCTGATCGTGTTCTGCGCGCTGATCGGCATGCTGCTGGCGGTGCCGGGCGTGCCGGGCCCGCACGAGCTCGGGCTGGCGCTGGCCGCCTCGGTCGGCATCGGGCTGGTGGCCAGCGCGGCGGCGGCCTTCAACTGCCTGATCGAGCAGCACATCGACGCCCGCATGAAGCGCACCGCCTGGCGCCCGACCGCCCGCGGCGACCTGAGCCGCGGCCAGGCGCTGCTGTTCTCGGCCGGGCTCGGCGGCGCCGGCATGGTGCTGCTGCACCAGGCGGTCAACCCGCTGACCGCCTGGCTGACCTTCGGCACCTTCGTCGGCTACGCGGTGGTCTACACCGTGATCCTCAAGCCGCTGACGCCGCAGAACATCGTCATCGGCGGCGCCTCCGGCGCGATGCCGCCGCTGCTGGGCTGGACCGCGCTGACCGGCGAGGTCAGCCCCGAGGCGGTCGCTCTCTTCCTGATCATCTTCCTGTGGACGCCGCCGCACTTCTGGGCGCTGGCGCTGTACCGCGCCGAGGACTACGCGCGCGCCGGCCTGCCGATGCTGCCGGTCACGCACGGCAGCGAGTTCACCCGGCTGCAGATCCTGCTCTACACCATCGTGCTGGTGCCGGCGACGCTGCTGCCCTTCATGCAGGGCCTCAGCGGCCTGCCCTATCTGGTCGCGGCGCTGGTGCTGGGCCTGATGTTCATCGCCCGGGCGTGGAAACTCTGGCGCGGCTACAGCGAATTGCTGGCCCGCAAGACCTTCCGCTTCTCGATCTGGCATCTTTCGCTGCTGTTCGGCGCGTTGCTGATCGACCATTACCTGAGACCCTGGCTGTGACCGAGACCCCTGAACGACGACACGCCCTTCCCACTTCCTTCTGTTCCTCGCGACGCCAGCTGCTGCGCCGCGCCCCGGCCGCGCTGGCCCTGCTGGGCGCGACCGGCAGCGTTCTGCTCTCCGGCTGCGAGCGCAGCCCCTCCGCGAGCACCTTCAAGTCGCTCGACATCACCGGCGCCGACTACGCGCGCCAGCTCGCGCTGACCGACGCCCGCACCGAGCAGCCCTTCCTGCTGTCCAACCTGAAGGGCAAGGTGGCGGTCGTGTTCTTCGGCTACACCCAGTGCCCCGACGTCTGCCCGACCACGCTGACCGCGCTGGCCGAGACCCAGCGCCTGCTCGGGGCCGACGGCGCCCGCCTGGTCGGCGTCTTCGTCACCCTCGATCCGAAGCGCGACACCGCGGCGCTGATGAAGGCCTATGTCGGCAGCTTCAGCCCGGACTGGGTGCCGCTGCGCGGCTCGGCCGACGAGATCGCCGCGGCGGCCAAGGAGTTCAAGATCTTCTACCGCGAGGTGCCGGGCAAGACCGAGAGCAGCTACACCGTCGATCACACGGCGGCCTCCTTCGTCTTCGACCCGCAGGGCAAGGTGCGGCTCTACGTGCGCCACAACACGCCGCCGGCGGAGCTCGCCGCCGACATCCGCACGCTGCTGACCTCGGCCGGCGCTTGAGCGTCGCGCCGGTCACGCCGTGGATCAGACCGCGAGCTCGCGATCGGTGCGAAAGCGCGCCACGGCATCGACCAGCTGCTGTGCCTGGCCCTTGAGCGTGCTGGCCGCTGCCGCCGACTGCTCGACCAGCGCCGCGTTCTGCTGCGTGGCGCGGTCCATCTGCGAGACGGCCTGACCGACCTGCGCCACCCCGGTGCTCTGCTCGGCGCTGGCCGCGCTGATCTGCGCGACGATGTCGCTGACCCGCCGGATCGACTCGACCACCTCGCTGACCGAGCGGCCGGTCTGATCGACCAGCGACACCCCCTGCTCGACCCGCTCGACGCTGCGCGAGATCAGGCCCTTGATCTCGCGCGCGGCCTCGGCCGAGCGCTGCGCGAGACTGCGCACCTCGCTGGCCACCACCGCAAAGCCCCGGCCCTGCTCGCCGGCACGCGCCGCCTCGACGGCCGCGTTCAGCGCCAGGATGTTGGTCTGGAAGGCGATCGAGTCGATCACGCTGATGATGTCGCCGATCTTGCGCGAGGCCTCGCTGATGCCGCCCATCGTGTTGACCACCTGGGCCACCATCTCGCCACCGCGTGAGGCCAGCCCCGAGGCCTCGCGGGCCAGGCCATCGGCCTCGCGGGCATGATCGGCGTTGTGGCGCACGGTCGACCCGAGCTGGTCCATCGTCGCGGCCGTCTGCTGCAGGGCCGCGGCCTGCTGCTCGGTGCGCGAGCTCAGGTCCACATTGCCCTGCGCGATCTGCGCGCTGGCGGCGGCCACGCTCACCGCGTTCTCGCGCACCGTGCCGACCACCTGGGTCAGCGACAGGCGCATCGTCTCCATCGCCTGCATCATCCGTCCGAGTTCGTCGTCCGCGGCGGACACCGACTGATGCGAGAGATCGCCCGCGGCGATGCGCTCGGCCATGCGCCGAGCCTCGTCGGCGGTGCCGCGCACCGAACGCACGATCGAGCGGGCGAACAGGCCGCTGGCGAGGATCATCAGCAGCGACAGGCCACTCACCAGCCGCTCGTTGCGGCGCAGCGTGTCGCGCCGTGACTCCAGCGCGGTCGTCAGGGCCTGCGAGGCCTGGGCATGCACCGCGTAGAGATGGTCGATCGACTGCGTGACGTTCTGGAAATACTCGGCCGGTGACAGCTTCGGCACCGCCGGCTCGATGAGCTGGGTGCGCATCACCTCCCGGACCTGTTGGGTGCTGGCACGGGCCTGCTCGATCGAGGGCGACAGGCGCTGGCGCAGCGCGGCATCCTGCTCGAGCGCCTTGTCCAGCGTGCGCAGCATGTTGTGCAAATCCCCGCGCACCGCCTCGCTCAACCCGCTCAGGCGCGCACGCTGAGCCACGCTGGGCTGGCTGGTCTGGCCGCCGGCCAGCAGGGCCGAGCCCAGGGCACGGGCCTGGCCCAGGTGCTCGGTCAGCTCGGGCATCTGGATCATCGTCGCGACGATCAGGTGGTAGGACACCGGCTCCGGATCGAGATCCAGGCCATGGTAGGAGACCAGCCGGTTGTGCAGGTCGAGCTGCTGCTCGATCAGCGCGGAGTGCTGAGCGAAGCTCTCCGGCCCGGCGAGCTGGCGCCGCGCGATCTGTGCCGACAGCGCCTTCCACTGCGACGTCAGCTGCTGCAAGGACTCGGCGACACGCGGGTCGTCGGCCAGACCGGCCGCATGCGGCGCGAACTCGGCCAGGGCCTGGTCGACCTCGCGCTGGCGCTCGGCGCGCTGCGCCTCGGCCTCGGGCTTGCCGCCGAGCACGGTGGCGCTCAGACCGCGGTGCTGCTGGGTCAGGCGGATCAGCTTGAGCAGCGCCGCCGACGGCGCCAGACCCTCCACCTCACGCTGGGCATCGCGGTACCTGCTGTCCGACTCGATCAGGTAATAGGTCATCGGCGGGGCGATCATCAGCAGGCCCAGCAGGGCCAGCAGGCCGAACTTCTGCGTCAGACGCAGCCGGTGGATCAGGTTGCTCATCGTGAACTGCTCGAGAGATCAGCCAGCCTCCGGCACGAACCCCCCGTCCGCCACCTGGCCAGCACCGGGATTTATCGGTTCGAGCTCCGGTCGGCGACCCGTGGAACAGCGGGACTTCCCCGGACCTCCATCGCGGACCGACACCCGGCACGCCCGCCGGAACGGCCCCGGCCCCGATCTGACCGGCGATGCACATTCTTTTTGCACTTAAGTCGGCGCAAAGGGCTCCCTAGCATCGGAGACATGATCTCCCCTGCGCCGCCGTCCCGACCGTCCCGCCCACGCCGCTCGGCCTGGGCGGTGATGCGTGACGTGCTGTTCGCGCTGTTCCTGCGCGAACTCAAGACCCGCCTGGACGGGCGCTGGACCACCGCGCTGTGGGTGGTGGGCGAGCCGATGGCCGGCGCCGTGCTGATGCTGGGGATCTATTCCCTGATGCGCACCCACGAGATCGCCGGCGTGGACACGGTGCTGTTCCTGCTGACCGGGCAGCTCTCGTTCATGCTGTTCCGTTCCCTGGTGCTGCGGCTGATGGAGAGCATCGAGGCCAACCTGGGGCTGTTCGCCTACCGGCAGGTCCGTCCGGTCGATGCGGTGCTGGCCCGCGCGGCCGTCGAGCTGGCGATCTTCGGCGGCATGGCCGTGCTGATCCTGCCGGGCGCGGCCTGGATGGGCCACGGCCTGCTGCCGCACGACCCGCTGCGGCTGCTGCTCGCGGTGCTGCTGCTGACCCTGCTGGGCCTGGCCTGCGGCCTGCTGGCGGCGGTCGGCACGCACGGCGCGCTGGCCCTGCTGCGTCCGGTGGTGAAGATGGTGTTCATGCCGCTCTACCTGGCCTCGGGCGCCATCGTGCCGCTGGCCCACCTGCCGCAGCCGGTGCGCGAGTGGCTGCTGCTCAACCCGCTGGCCCATCTGGTGGAGACGACCCGCCTGGCGCTGTTCGGTCCCGTCTACGCCGCCCCCGAGGGCATCTCCCTGACACGACCTCTGCTCTGGGCAGGCGCCATGACGCTCATGGCGCTGCTGGTGCTCCATCACCGCGGCGAACGCCTGCAGGTGGCCTGAACCGGCCGCCCATCCACCATGATCGAGATCATCGACCTCTGCAAGAGCTACCCCGGCCGGCTGGGCCGCAGGCATGTGTTCCGAGACTTCAACCTGTCGATTCCGGATGGCGTCAGCATCGGTCTGATCGGCCCGAACGGCGCGGGCAAGTCGACGCTGATGCGCCTGCTCGGCGGCATGGAGCGCCCGGAGAGCGGCCGCATCGTCACCGAGCAGCGCCTGTCCTGGCCGATCGGCCTGGCCGGCGGCCTGCAGGGCTCGCTCACCGGCCGCGACAACGTGCGCTTCGTCTGCCGCATCCACGCCAGCGATGCCGAGGAGCTGCGCGAGCGCGAGGCCTTCATCCAGGATTTCGCCGAGATCGGCGAGGCCTTCGACCTGCCGGTCAAGACCTATTCCTCGGGCATGCGCTCGCGGCTGATGTTCGGCATGGCCATGGCCTTCGACTTCGACACCTACCTGATCGACGAGGTGACGGCCGTGGGCGATGCGTCCTTCCGCGCCAAGTCGCGCCGGCTGCTGGAGCAGCGCATCGGGCGCTCGCGTGTCATCTACACCAGCCACAACATGGACGAGATCGCGCGGCTGTGCCAGCAGGTCGTGGTCCTGCGCCCTGGCGCGGCGCCGTCGGTGCACCAGAACGTGCGCGAGGGCATCGCCGCCTACCAGCAGCTCGGGCGTGCACGCGCACCCGCAGGAGCGCCCGCATGACGGCCACGCCGCTGCCCACCGCCCCGCGGCGGCTGCGCCTGCCGCGCCTGAGTCCGGCCCGGCTCGCGCTGCTGATGATCGGCCTGCCGATGCTGCTGGCCTCGCTCTACTTCGGCCTGATGGCGCAGGACCGCTATGTCAGCACCTCGGTGATGACGGTGCGTCGCGCGCAGGGCGAATCGATCGATGCCAGCGGCCTGGCGCTGCTGCTCGGCGGCGGCGGCGCGGCCCAGGAGGACGTGCGGCTGCTGCGCGACTACATGCACTCCGAGGGCCTGCTGCACCGGCTCGACACCCGGTTCCGCCTGCGGGCCCACTACAGCGCGCCGACGCGCGACCTGCTCTACCGCCTGCCCCCCGACAGCCTGCGCGAGGATCTGGCCGACTACTGGCGCGCCCGCACGACCGTGCGCCTCGACGAGGTCAGCGGCCTGCTCACGGTGCAGGTGCAGGCCTTCGACGCGGCGCTGGCGCAGCAGCTCAATGCCGCGCTGCTGGCCGAGTCGGAGAGCTTCGTCAACACCGTCTCCCAGCGCATCGCCGCCGAGCAGATGCGCTTCGCCCAGCACGAGCTCGAACGCGCCGAGGGCGAACTGGCGCGGGCGCGCGGCGCCCTGCTGGACTTCCAGACCCGGCACCGCATGCTCGACCCGCTGGCCGACGCGCAGGCCACCGGCGCCCTGGCCGCCGAGCTGCGTGCCCAGCTCGCCCGCGTCGAGTCGGAGCTCGGCACCAAGCAGACCTACCTGAACGCCGATGCTGCCGAGCTGATGACGCTGCGCGCGCAGGCCGCCGCCCTGCGGCTGCAGATCGAGCGCGAGTCGCGCCAGGCCACCAGCGCGCGCGACGATGCCCAGGCGCTGAACCAGCTCGCGGCCGAGTTCCATGCCCTCAAGGCCCAGGCCACGCTGGCCGAGGCCCGCCAGCGCAGCGCACTCGGCTCGGTCGAGGCCATGCGCATCGAGACCAGCCGCAAGGTGCGCAACCTGGTCGTCGTCGAGCCCCCCACCCGGCCGGAGCGGGCCGAGTACCCGCACGCGCTCGCCAGCCTGCTGACGCTGCTGCTGAGCTGCCTGGTGCTCTACGGCATCGTCCGGCTCACCCTGGCCACCGTCCGGGAACACCGGGACTGAAGCGAGATCCGCCATGCACCGACTGCCCCTTCTGCTGATCTCGCTGCTGCTGCCGGCCGCCGGCGTCCTGGCCGCCCCCGAGGCGGGCGGGCGGCCGGCGTCCCCGGCC
>JAUPTP010000454.1 GCA_030918015.1 Pseudomonadota bacterium | reverse complement strand
GCGGAGGCCGGCTGCGCCAGCGCCTCGCGCCCGGCCCAGCCCGCCAGCGCCAGGCCGCCCGCACCGGCGGCGATCTGGCGCAGCCAGTCGCGGCGCCGGTCGTGGACCTCGCGCGGCGTGATCTCGCTCGGATGCGGATGGAGGAAGCCGTGGTCGGGATGGGCGTGGGGGCGAGCGGGCATCAGGGGCTCCTGGGGCGGAGCCCGGATTCTGGCGGTCAGCGCCGGCGCGGCGGCACGCGGCCCGGAGCGCCCCCGCTGAGGGTGGGGATCAGCAGTCCGGCGCCGGGCACCGCCGCCGGACCCTCGCCCCAGAGCTGCAGCGCGTTGCGCTGGAAACGGTCCCGGAAGTGCTTGCGGTCGAAGAGCTTGTGCTGCGCCTCGGGCGGCAGGTCGGTGATGCAGATGACGTTGCGCGCGATCAGCACGTCGACCAGGTCTTCCAGCACCCGGATCAGCCCGGCGTCGAGGCTGGCAAAGGCCGCCTCGGTGGCCGCCTCGCCCAGCAGCTCGGCCAGCTCCGGGTGATCGGCCGGCACGGACTCGGCGCCCGGAACCGGGTCGCGGTGGACACTGGCGATGCGACCGCGGGCGTCACGCAGGATGTGGGGCATGGCGGGGAACCTCTCTGCCCCGCGCTATCGGCCGGGAGCCGCCCGCGCTGAAGCGCGGGCCGGCCCGCTCACAGCTCGCCGTACGAGTGCAGGCCCGACAGGAACATGTTGACGCCGAGGAAGGCGAAGGTGGTCACCACCAGCCCGACCAGCGCCCACCAGGCCGCGACCTGGCCGCGCAGGCCCTTGACCAGGCGCATGTGCAGCCACGAGGCGTAGTTCAGCCAGACGATCAGCGCCCAGGTCTCCTTCGGATCCCAGCTCCAGTAGCCGCCCCAGGCCTCGGCCGCCCAGAAGGCGCCCAGGATGGTGGCGATGGTGAAGAAGGCGAAGCCCAGCGCGATGGCGCGGTACATCACGTCGTCGAGCACCTCGGGGGCGGGCGTGCGCGCGCCGATCACGCCGCGGGCGACGATGGTGAAGACGAACAGCGCCAGGCAGCCGGCGAGCAGGCGCATCGACTTGAGCAGCGCCAGCGCCACCGGCTCGGCCACGCCGCCGAAGGCCCAGAAGCCCGCCATCACCAGCAGCAGCGCGCCGGGCACGCCCACCAGACCGATCCACAGCGTGCGCGGCGGCGCGGTCTTGACCAGATAGGCCAGCGCGACCATGGCCGCCAGCGCGAAGGTGCCGTAGCCGACGAAGTTGGCCGGCACATGGATCTTCATCCACCAGCTCTGCAGCGCCGGCACCAGCGGCTGGATCTCGTGGGCGCCGCGGGCCAGCGTGTACCAGAGCAGGAAGCCCACCGCCGCGCTGACGATCAGCATCACGAAGCCGCCCAGCGAGCGGGTGGCGTAGTGGCGCTCGTAGTAGAGGTAGATCAGCGTGGTCATCCAGATGAACAGCACGAACACCTCGTAGAGGTTGCTCACCGGGATGTGGCCGATGTCGGGGCCGATCTGGTGGCTCTCGAACCAGCGCACGAAGGTGCCCACGAGCGCCATGAACACCGCGCTCCACGCCAGCCAGGAGCCGATGCGCTGCACCGACTCGCTGCCCGAGAGCAGGCCCGCCCAGTAGGCCAGCGTGCTCATGAAGACCAGCACGCTCATCCACAGGATCGCGCTCTGGCTGGAGAGCAGGTACTTCAGCCAGAACACCTGATCGGCCGCGGCCAGATCGGCGCCGAAGGCATCGGTGTGGCGCAGGTAGAGCGAGATCGCCAGCAGCGCGGCCGCGCCCACGCCCAGGCTGAGCGTGCGCAGCGGCCCCCAGAACCAGCCCAGCGCGATCAGGCTGGGCACCGCACCGATCAGGATGCCGCGCTCGTAGCCGTCCATCGCGCCACCGTAGCGCTGCCAGACGAAGCCCGCGCCGCCGAGCAGCAGCAGCGCGAACAGCCAGTCGTAGAGGCTTCTCGAGCCGAAGTAGGACGCTCGACCGAGCTGCAGCGTCGTCGTGGTCGTCGGGGACGCGGTGGTGGTGTTCATGGCGGCGGCGGCGGGAGGAAGGTCAGGTCTTCAGCATCCTCGACGCCAGGGCGTCGAAGTCCTTGTCGTTGTCGAGCGACTGGCGCGTGGCCGACAGCGCCATCGTCACCGTGGTGTGCGTGGCGTCGGCCGGTCCTTCGATCCAGATCCACAGCCGGCGTTCCCGGATGTAGAGCATCGCGAACACGCCGATGATCAGCAGCACGCAGCCCGCATAGACCAGCGTCTTGCCGGGCGCGCGGGTGAGCTGGAAGACGCTGGCCTGGACCTGCTCGAAGCCGGTCAGGCTCAGCACCACCGGGGCCGGGTAGGCGAACGAGTCCGACAGCGACAGCACCGCCTGCGCCATGAAGCGCTGCGTGGCGTCGCTGGTGGGCAGCGGCGTCTGGCCGGCGCGCTCGCGCACCAGGTTGGTCAGCTCGAACAGGCCGCCGTTGAGGATGCGGATCAGCACCTCGGAGGTGCGGGCGCGCTCGGCCTCGGGCACCGAGTCCTCGATGAAGTCCTGCAGCGCCTGCAGGCCGGCGCTGGGCGCGGCCCGGCGCACCACCTCGTCGCCCGAGTAGAGCGTCAGCGCCCGCAGCACCGAGGCCTCGAGCTGGACGGCCAGCTCCGGCTTGCCTTCGGGCGCGGCCTTGCGCACATAGCGGCGCGCCGCCTCGAGCCGGCTCTGCGGATCGGACAGCGCCGCGCGCAGGCCCATCCAGCCCTCGATCGAGCCGCGGTCGTCGGCGGGGATGCGCAGGTAGCGGAACGGCTGGTCGGGGCTGTCGCGCACGCCCACGAGGAACACCGGCTGACCGTCGATGTCGACCGGCAGCATGTAGTTGCTGTACTCGCGCGCCTGGCCGGCGGCATCGCGCAGCTTGTAGACCACCGAGGGGCCGACGTTGCGCAGCTTCTTGTCGCCCGAGGGCCGCGCGCCC
>JAUPTP010000453.1 GCA_030918015.1 Pseudomonadota bacterium | reverse complement strand
CCGATCTCGACGGCGTGATCGCGCCGCACCTGGACCGCGGCGTGGCCCAGCTCTCGCCGGTGGAGCACGCGGTGCTGCTGATCGGCACCTACGAGCTGCGCCACTGCGTCGAGGTGCCCTACCGGGTGGCGATCAACGAGGCGGTCGAGCTGGCCAAGGCCTTCGGCGGCACCGACGGCCACAAGTATGTCAACGGCGTGCTCGACAAGGCCGCGGCCTCGCTGCGACCCGACGAGGTCGCCGCCCAGCGCGCCGCCCGCAACGCCTCCCGCCCGACCTGAACCCGACGCCGAGACTGCACCCGCGCCGATGGACCGCCTGACTGCCGACCGCTCCGACCCCTTCCGTCTGGCGCCCCGCGTCGCCGGCATCGAGCCCTTCTGGGTGATGGAGTGCGCCAAGGCGGCCGACGAGATCGCGCGCAGTCCGGCCTGCGATCCGGCCCGCGGCGGCCTGCCGATGATCTACCTGAACATCGGCGAGCCCGACGCCACCGCGCCGCCGGCGGTGGCCGAGGCGGCGCGGCGCTGCATCGAGGCCGGGCGCACGCAGTACACGCCCGCCACCGGCCTGCCGGCCCTGCGCGAGGCGATCTCGCGCTGGTACGCCGAGCGCTGGGGCGTGGACGTGCCGGCGCGGCGCATCGTCGTGACCGCGGGCGCCTCGGCGGCGCTGCAGCTGCTGACCGCCGCCGTGGTCGGGCCGGGCGACGAGATCCTGATGCCGGATCCCAGCTATCCGTGCAATCGCCACTTCGTCACGGCCGCGGGCGGACAGGCGCGGCTGCTGCCCGCCTCGGCCTCGCAGCGCTTCCAGCTCGACGCGGCCTCCGTGGCCGCGGCCTGGACGCCGGCCACCCGCGGCGTGATGCTGGCCTCGCCCTCCAACCCGACCGGCACCTCGATCACCCCCGACGAGCTGGCCCGCATCGCCGCCGTGGTGCGCGAGCGCGGTGGCCTGACCCTGGTCGACGAGATCTACCTGGGCCTGAGCTACGACGGCACGGCCTGCAGCGCCGCCGCCCTGGGCGAGGACGTGGTGGTCATCAACAGCTTCTCGAAATACTTCGGCATGACCGGCTGGCGACTGGGCTGGCTGGTGCTGCCCGAGGCACTCGTTGCGGCGGTCGAGAAGCTGTCCCAGAATCTCTACATCTGCCCGTCGACCGTCGCGCAGCATGCCGCGCTGGCCTGCTTCGAGCCCGACACGCTGGCGCTGTGCGAGCAGCGCCGCCTCGCGATGCAGGCGCGGCGCGACTTCATCGTGCCGCAGCTCGACGCCCTGGGCCTGGCGGTTCCGGTGCGTCCCGATGGCGCGTTTTATGCATGGTTCGATACCCGCGCTCACGCGCCCGACAGCTGGACCTTCTGCATGGACATGATGCAGCGTGCGCACGTCGCCCTGACCCCGGGCCGAGACTTCGGCCACGCCCAGACCGCGCACCATGCGCGGCTCTCGTTCGCCAGCTCGATGGAGGACCTGCAGGAGGCGACCCGGCGCCTGCGGCAGGTGCTCGGACACTGAAATCCCGGTCACGCGAGTCCACCTCCCCGCCATGACCACCTCGACCACGCACCGCCCGACGGCTCTCCAGCCCCCTTCACCCGCCGAGGCGGTCTGGAGGCCCACCGATCCGGGCTCGGTCACCGAGACGCTGCCCGCCGAGCCGCTGCCCTTCGAGCAGCAGATCGGCGCCGCACTCGACCTGAGCCTGCCCGGCGAGACGACGGCACCCACGGCCCCCCTGGAGACGGCCACCCGCACGGCACCCAGCCCCCCGGCCGCCCCGTCGCTCATTCCCGACGCGCAGGCCCTGCTCAACCAGAACCAGATGGGCCGCTACGTCCTGGAGCGCCCGCTGGGTGCGGGCGGGCTGGGCACCGTCTGGTCGGCCTACGACACGGTGCTGACCCGCCGCGTGGCGGTCAAGACGCTGCCGCTGGCGGTGCCCGATGCCGAGCGCGATCCGCTGGTGAGCCGGGTGCTCGACGAGGCCCGCGCGGCCGCGCGCCTGAGCCATCCGCACATCGTCACCGTGCATGACGCCGGCGTCAGCCCGGACGGCGCCTACATCGCCATGGAGCTGCTGCGCGGCAAGGACCTCTCGCAGATGCTGCGCTCGGGCTGGCGGCCCAGCGGCGCGCAGGCCGCGCTGATCGTGCGCCGGGTGGCCGATGCGCTGAGCTATGCCCACGGCAAGGGCGTCGTGCACCGCGACATCAAGCCGGGCAACATCTTCATGGTCGGACGCACCCGGCCGGTGGTGCTCGACTTCGGCATCGCCCAGCTGCTGCACCAGGCCGAGTCGATCGGCGGCCCGGCGCTGGGCTCGCCCTACTATGCGGCGCCGGAGCAGTTCGACGGCCGCGAATGCGATCCGCGCACCGACGTCTACTCGCTGGGCGTGGTGCTCTACGAGCTGCTGTGCGGCCAGCGCCCCTACCTGGGCGGCACGCTGGCGGAGATCCGCGCCTCGGTGCGCGCGGGCTGCCCGCTGCATCCCTGCGAGGTGGATACCGCGGTGCCGGTCGATCTGGCCGAGATCGCGCTGAAGGCGATCCGCATCAGCCCGGACGAGCGCCACCGCACGGCCGGAACGATGGCCCGCGCGCTGCGCGCCTGGCTGTCGACGCACCCGGAAACGCCGGAAAGCCAGACCAGTGCAGCCACGGCCCCGGTCACGGTGCAGCCCACCCTGCCGCCGCCCGTCTCGACCCTGACGCCGCCGATGGCCGCACCGGCCGTGTCCGGTGCCTCGGCGCTGCCGATGCCGTCCTTCATGTCCTCGCCCACCCTCTCGGGCCGCCCGCCCGGCGCGATGCTGCGCACGCTGCTGACCGTCGTGCTGCTGCTGCTGCTGCTGATCGCCACGCTGCTGTGGGCCCGCACCTGACCCCCGAGCGATGACCGATCCGATCCCGAACGCCGACCTGCCCCGCCCCGACGCCGGCAGCTTCCGCTGGCCGCTGCGC
>JAUPTP010000024.1 GCA_030918015.1 Pseudomonadota bacterium | reverse complement strand
CGCTAAGGCTTCGAAGCCCCGGCACATGCCGGGGCTCTTTTTTTGTGCGGATGATTCCTGCGCGTGCGCTGAGCCTGTGCTTCTCAGCGTGACGGCAGGGCCGGGCCGGGGCGGCCCGCGACCGCGGCCGGCTGCTGCGGTGCAGGCCGGGGGCCCGACATCGTCACCTTCACGCCGTCGTCCAGACGCAAGGGCTG
The DNA here is from genome assembly GCA_030918015.1 of Pseudomonadota bacterium. Classification (GTDB taxonomy): domain Bacteria; phylum Pseudomonadota; class Gammaproteobacteria; order Burkholderiales; family Burkholderiaceae_C; genus Sphaerotilus. The sequence goes on along the minus strand of JAUPTP010000024.1, from coordinate 11,706 downwards.
GGTGGCATGCAACTCGTCGAACCAGGTGCTGCCCGGAGGCTCCAGATCCCGCTTGGGCGGCCGGCGCAGACCGGACTGACCCAGCGGATGCGTGTCCGGGCCGGTGTCGCTCACATGGCGCTCGGCTTCCTGGTCCTCGGGGAGCAGGGCCCGGCGCACGGCCACCGGATCCGGCATCAGCGCCTCGTTCCAGACATGCAGCGGGATGCCTGCGGCACGCAGAACGCGCTCGACACGCTGGTGCCGCTTGCGGGCGCGCTCGGACTCGATCTTGTCGGCCTGGCGCACCTCGATGATGGCGATCACGTTCGAGGCGGCATCGCAGACCATCAGGTCGACGCAGACGTGGCCCACCCGACGCATCCACTCGACATACGACAGGCGCGTCGGCACCTTGAGAAAGTGCGACAGCGGCACCTGCGCCAGGATCAGGTGGCCCGGCATGGCGCGGCGCAGCACCTCCATGCCGCGCTGGTGCCTCAGGGTCAGAACGCGGGTGGCCTGGGGCGGCCAGCCCATGACCGTGTCGACGTCATCCAGGGTCCGCGGTCGGCCCAGCCGGGTGCCGGAGCGGTCCGGATGCCGGGGAGCCGTCTCGTTCCTCGACCGCTGCAGCCACACCAGCAGCGCGACGAGGATCAGGCCGCCGGCCAGCAGCAGGCCGCTTCCAAGAGGGTCGTCAATCAAGGATTCCATTCCGTCAAGCTATCCCGCTCGATGTCGGACGTCAATCCCGATGAAGGTGTGATGTATGTAACAGGTGACGGCCCCGTGTGTGCACCTGCGTGACGTGCGGCGGCAACGCCGGGGCCGCCAGGCGGCGGTCAGAAGCCCATGCCGCCCATGCCCCCCATTCCGCCCATGCCGGGCAGGCCCTTCTTGCCGCCGAAGCGCTTCATCATCTTCATCAGGCCGCCGCCCTTCATCTTCTTCATCATGCCCTGCATCTGCTCGAACTGGTTGAGCAGGCGGTTGACCTCCTGGACCTGGACGCCCGCACCGGCGGCGATGCGGCGCTTGCGGCTGGCCTTGATCAGCTCGGGCTTGCGGCGCTCCAGCGGGGTCATCGAGCGGATGATGCCCTCCATGCGGCGCACGTCGCGCTCTGCCTTGTCCATGTCGGCCTGACCGGCCTTGGCGGCGATCTCGGTGGGCAGCTTGTCGATCAGGCTGGAGAGCCCGCCCATCTTCTTCATCTGGCTGATCTGGGCCAGGAAGTCGTCGAGGTCGAAGCCGCCGCCGCCCTTGACCTTCTCGGCGAGCTTCTGCGCGGCCTCGATGTCGACGCCCTTCTGGACTTCCTCGACCAGCGCGACGATGTCGCCCATGCCGAGCACGCGCCCGGCGTGGCGGTCGGCGTCGAAGACCTCCAGCCCGTCGATCTTCTCGGAGACGCCGGCGAACTTGATCGGCGCGCCGGTGATCTGGCGCACCGAGAGGGCCGCGCCGCCGCGGCTGTCGCCGTCGAGCTTGGTCAGCACGATGCCGGTCAGCGGCAGCGCCTCCTTGAAGGCGCGCGCGGTGTTGATCGCGTCCTGGCCCTGCATCGCGTCGACCACGAACAGCGTCTCGACCGGGTCGAGCGTGGCGTGCAGGTCGCGGATCTCGGCCATCAGCGCCTCGTCGATCGCCAGGCGGCCGGCGGTGTCGACCAGCAGCACGTCGAAGAAGTGCTTCTTCGCGTAGTCCAGCGCGGCCAGCGCGATGTCGCGCGGCTTCTGGTCGCCGGAGGAGGGAAACCACTCGCCGCCGGCCTGCTTCGTCACGGTCTTGAGCTGCTCGATCGCGGCCGGGCGGTAGACGTCGGCCGAGACGGTCAGCACCTTCTTCTTGCGGCGCTCGATCAGGTGCCGGGTCAGCTTGGCGGTGGTGGTGGTCTTGCCGGCGCCCTGCAGACCGGCCATCAGGATGATCGCCGGCGGCTGGGTGGCCAGGTTCAGGTCGGCCACGCCCTCGCCCATGGTCGCGGCCAGCTCCTTGTGGACGACGCTGACCAGCCCCGGGCCGGGCGTCAGCGAGTTGGCCACCTCGGCGCCGAGCGCGCGCTCCTTGACGCGGGCGATGAAGTCGCGCACCACCGGCAGCGCCACGTCGGCCTCCAGCAGCGCCATGCGCACCTCGCGCAGCATGTCCTGCACGTTCGATTCGGTGATGCGGGCCTGGCCCCGCATCGTCTTGACCATGCGTGACAGGCGTTCAGAAAGAGCGGAGGCCATCGGGTGTCCCGGGTAAGGAGGATAAGTACACTGTGCGGGTGATTCTATCGACCCCCATGTTCCCCGGACTGTTCCCCTGGCTGGTGCCCGCCCTGGCCGCGCTGCTCGGGTATGCGCTGGCGGTGCTGCCGGGCGAGCAGCCGGGGCGATCGCGTCTGCTGCCGCTGGCCTGGCTCGCGCATGGCCTGGCGGGCGTCATGCATCTGTTCGGTCTGGGCGAAGGCCTGGCGGGCGTGCGCTTCGGCTTCGCGCCCGCGCTGGCGGCCACCGCCTGGATGGTGATCGGCCTGCATGCCGTCGAGAGCCGCTTCGTGCCGGTGCCCGGCGTGCGGCGCTGGCTGGCCGTCGCCGGCGGCGCGACCCTGCTGCTGGCGATGCTGTTTCCGGGGGAGGGCGTGCGCGTGGCCTCGCCATGGGCGCCGCTGCACTGGATGCTGGGGCTGGCCTCATACGGCCTGGTGGCCGTGGCCGTGCTGCATGCCGGCTGGCTCGACCGGACCGAGCGGCAACTGCGTGACCGCGCTCGCGCGGTGCGCCTCGAGGCGGCGGCCGGGCGGCCGGGCCTGCCGCTGCTGACCCTGGAGCGGCTGACCTACCGGTTCGTCGCCGCCGGCTTCGGCATGCTCACGCTGGCGCTGCTGCTGGGCACCTGGTCGACGCCGGTCTGGCACTGGGATCACAAGACGGTCTTCTCGCTGCTGGGCTGGATGGTGCTGGCCGGGCTGCTGGCCGGGCGGCATTTCTTCGGCTGGCGGGGGCGCCGGGCCACGCGCTGGCTCTATGCCGGCGGCGTGCTGCTGCTGCTGGCCTATGTGGGGTCGCGCTTCGTGCTGGAGGTGCTGCTGCACCGTCCGCCACTCGGCGCCTGAGGCGGGGTTTCCATGCTGGGCAAGCTGCTTCTTCTCGTGCTGTCGGTGGTGTGCCTCGTCGGGTGGCTGCGTGGTGCGCGACGGGCGCCGCCGGCCCCGGCCCGAGCCGCCGAGCCGTCGGCGCCGCAGGTCATGGTGCGCTGCGCCCACTGCGGCCTGCACCTGCCCGAGTCCGAGGGGTTGATGCACGACGGGCAGGCCTACTGCAGCTGGCGCCACCGCCTGGCCGGTGCCCGGCCGCCGGCCGCGCGCCGGCCCTGAGGTCCGCATGCTCGATGTGCTGGCCCGCCGCCGGGCGAATCGGCATGGCAGCGCCTGGTTCGCGACGATGACGCTCGACACCGATCTCGACACCGACCTGTCGCCCGAGACCCGGCCCGACAGCGCCGGTCTGGGCGCTTCGACCGCCTTTCGCACCCGGCCGGGGCCGTTCGAGCCGTCGGCGCCGGAAGACCTCTTCGCCGAGGGGCCGGAGCGCTCGTCGCCGTCGCCGCGCATGGCGGATTCGCAGCGCGGGGTGCCGGCGTCGACGCGCGTCCGGACCGCATCCCGCTCGGGGCGCCGTGCGCGCGCGCCCGGCCCCTTGCTTCGTCTGTTCCAGGCCTTCTCGATCGCGCGCCTGCTGCTGGGCCTGCTGCTGCTCGGGCTGCAGGGGCTGGTGGTCTTCTATCTCGGCGCGCGCACCCAGTGGCCGACGCTGATGGTGTGTGCGCTGCAGGTGCTGGCCTCGGTCGCGGTCCTGGCCTGGCCGGTGCCGGCCGGGGGCTACATGGGCCGCTCGGGGCGGCTGCAGGCACGCTGGGGCTTCGCGACGATCGCCGTCGACCTGGTGGCGTTCACGCTGTTGCTGACCCTGGCCGGGCCGTCGATCAACGCGGTGGCGCTCTACATGCTGCCGGTGCTGATGGCCGCCACGCTGATGCCGCGCCAGCCGGCGCTGGCGGTGGCCTCGCTGGTGGTGCTGCTGATGCTGGGCTGGGCCGGGCTGGACAGCGCGCCGGCCGATCTGGCCGCGGCCATGATGCAGGCGGGCATCGCCGGCGGCGGCGTGCTCACCGCCGCGGCCCTGGCCGGCGAGCTGGCCGACCGCCTGGCCCGCCAGGAGCTGGCCGCGCGCACCACGCTGGAGCTGGCCCGGCAGCAGGCGCGGCTCAACCGGCTGATGATCGACGAGATCCAGGACGGCGTGATGGTGGCCGACCGCCACGGGCGGGTGCAGGCCGCCAATCCGGCCGCCCTGCAGCTGATCGGCGTGCCCGCGCGCCCGCGCTTCGAGCCCTTCGGCCTGGACCGCTCGCCGGCCTGGCAGCCGCTGCAGGCCGCGCTGGCGCAGGCCTTCGCCGAGGGCGGCTGGCCGGAGGCCGGCAGCGAGCTGACCCTGGCGCTGCCCGGCCCGGACGGCGACGCGCGCCAGGCGCAGGAGCGCGCGCTGCGCCTGCGCATGCGCTTCACCCGGCGCCGCTCGCGACCCGGCGAGGCGCTGTGCGTGATCTTCCTGGAGGATGTGCGCACGCTGCGCGCGCGCGAGCGCCAGGAGCGTCTGGCGGCGATGGGCCGGGTGTCGGCCGGCATCGCGCACGAGATCCGCAACCCGCTGGCGGCGATCGCCCAGGCCAATGCGCTGATGGCCGAGGAACTCCAGGATCCGGCGCAGCAGCGGCTGGCGCGCATCGTGGCCGACAACGTCGTGCGCCTGCAGCGCATCGTCGAGGATGTGGCCGAGGTCTCGCCGGGCAGCGCGCGCGAGGCGCGGGTGATCGAGCTGGGCGAGCAGGTGCAGACCCTGTGCGCCGACTGGGCCCGCACCGCCGGCCTGGTGGCCGACCGCGATGCGGTGCTCTTCGTCGACGCCGGGCCCCAGCCGCTGCCGGTGCGCTTCGATGTCGACCATCTGCGCCGGGTGCTGATCAATCTGCTCGACAACGCGCTGCGCCACGGCAGCGGCCAGCCGCACGCGATCTGGGTGCGGGTCTGCGCGCGCGCGCAGGGCCAGGTCGAGCTGTCGGTGGCCAGCGACGGCGCGGTGATCGCGCCGGACGTGGAGCCGCACCTGTTCGAGCCCTTCTTCTCGACGCGCAGTCGCGGCACCGGCCTGGGCCTGTACCTGTGCCGCGAGCTGTGCGGGCGCCATCGCGCCTCGATCGAATTCCGACCCCGCGGCCAGGGCGCGCGGCATCGCAACGTCTTCGTCGTCACGATGCCGCGCGCCCAGGTCATGCCGTTCGTCAGCGCCGTTGCCTCATGAGGCCTCCGATGCCGCCCTCGTCCGCTCCCTCCCCGCGCCTGCTGGTCGTCGACGACGAGCCGGACCTGTGCACGCTCTACGAGCTGGCCCTGCTGCGCGAGGGCTACGACATCGAGACGGCCGCCTGCGTCGAGGAGGCCTGGGCGCTGCTGCAGGCCCGGCGCTTCGATGCGGTCATCACCGACATGCGCCTGCCCGACGGCAACGGGCTGGAGCTGCTGCAGCGGCTCGAGCGCGCCGGCCGGCCCGAGAAGACGCTGGTCATCACCGCCTACGGCTCGGCCGAGAACGCGGTGCAGGCCCTGAAGGCCGGGGCGTTCGACTACCTCACCAAGCCGGTGGATCTGCGCCAGTTCCGCAGCATCGTGGCCTCGGCGCTGGGGCGGGTGGCGCCGGCGGCGGCGCCCGCGGCCCCGGTGGCGGCGCTGCAGCGCCTGTCGGGCCAGTCGGCGGCGATGCAGCAGGTGCGCGAGATGATCGGCCGGGTCGCGCGCGGCATGGCGCCGGTGCTGGTGCACGGCGAGTCGGGCACCGGCAAGGAGCTGGTCGCCCGCGCCATCCACCAGGTGAGCCAGCGCGGCGCGGGGCCCTTCATCGCGGTCAACTGCGGCGCCATCCCCGAGCACCTGCTCGAGGCCGAGTTCTTCGGCCACCGCAAGGGCGCCTTCACCGGCGCCAGCGAGGACCGCGCCGGCTTCTTCCAGGCGGCGGCCGGCGGCACGCTCTTCCTCGACGAGATCGGCGAGCTGCCGCTGGCGATGCAGAGCAAGCTGCTGCGGGCGATCCAGGAGCGTGCGGTGCGGCCCGTGGGCGCGACGGCCGAGGTCGGGCTGGACGTGCGCATCGTCAGCGCCACGCACCGCGACCTGGAGGCCGAGGTGCAGGCCGGGCGCTTCCGCCAGGATCTGTTCTACCGGCTCAACGTCATCCGCATCCGGGTGCCGCCGCTGCGCGAGCGGCTCGACGACCTGCCGCTGCTGTGCGAGCTGATGCTCGCGCGCATCGCGGCCGATTCGGCGCTGCCCGCGGTGCCGCGGCTGACGCCGCCGGCGCTGCAGCGGCTGGCCGCGCACGACTTTCCCGGCAATGTGCGCGAGCTGGAGAACCTGCTGCACCGCGCGGTGGCGCTGTCGGGGGCGGCGGGCATCGGCGGCGATGAGCTGGGGTTGATGAGCGCGGGTCCGGCGGCGCAGGCCGGCACGGGTCCGGCCGTGTCCGTGCCGACGCCGCCGCTGGAGCCGGCCGCCGCGCCGGCGCCCGATCTGCCCGCCGACCTGATGGCCCATCTCGACGAGGTCGAGCGCGAGGTGCTGGTGCGTGCGCTGGCCCTGCACCGCGGCAACCGCACCGCCGCCGGCGCCGCCATCGGCCTGACGCTGCGCCAGATGCGCTACCGCATGAGCCGGCTGGGCGTGCAGGCCGCCGGCGACGAGGGTGACGGCGAGGGCGAGGAGGGCGGCGCATGAGCCCGGTCGCCGCCCGGCGCCGCCAGCCCGCGCCGACGCCCGTCTCGCCCTGGCAGGACGGCTGGCACCGCGACGCACGCCGGGTGCCGAGCCCGAACTTCGGCGTCCGCCCCCCGGGCCAGGGGGTGAGCCTGGCGGTCATCCACTCGATCAGCCTGCCGCCCGGGCGCTACGGCGGCGACGCCGTCGAGCGGCTGTTCACCAACCGGCTCGATCCGGCCGCGCATCCCTACTTCGCCGGCCTGGCCGGGCTGGAGGTGTCGGCGCATTTCCTGATCCGGCGCGACGGCGAGCTGGTGCAGTTCGTGCCGGTCGAGGCGCGCGCCTGGCATGCGGGCCGCTCGTCGTGGCGCGGCGTCGACAACTGCAACGACCATTCGCTGGGCATCGAGCTGGAGGGGCTGGAGGGACGCCCTTTCCGCGCCGCCCAGTACCGGGCGCTGGCCCGCCTGCTGAGACAGGCCGCGCAGGCCTGGCCTGTCCTCGAGGCGGTCGGCCACGAGCATGTCGCGCCGGGGCGCAAGCACGATCCGGGCGCGGGTTTCGACTGGCGCCGCCTGGCGCGCCACCTGGGTCCGCGCAAGCCGCTCCTGCCGATCCTGTCAAGAGGGGCGTGAACAGGGGGACACTAGCCATAGTGTTTTGCAGATCGCAGGACACTACGGCTAGTGTTATGCTCGCGTCCGTCGCGGCTGCGGGCTCTCCGCAGAATGGCCGCGCGTTCCGCACACCCGAGCCAGAAACACTCCCCATTCCACCGTCCAGGACGGCCCGCCCCCGGCAGGTCGACCGGGGCGGCGCATTGCCGACGACGACCGCCTGACGTCCTCAGGGACCGAACCCAGGAAGACTCCATGTCCATGCCGATCACCGATTTCAGCGCCACCGAACCGTCCCCGACCGCTCCGTCGCCCACGGCCTACGCCGGCTACCAGATCATCCGCCGCAACGGCGCGGTGGTCGCGTTCGAGCCGCACAAGATCGCGGTGGCGCTGATGAAGGCCTTCCTGGCGGTGCGCGGCGCGCAGGGCGCGGCCTCGGCCAGCGTGCGCGAGACGGTCGACGTGCTGACCGAGTCGGTGGTGCGCGCGCTGCTGCGCTCGCGTCCGAGCGGCGGCACCTTCCACATCGAGGATGTGCAGGACCAGGTCGAGCTGGGCCTGATGCGCGGCAGCCACCATGACGTGGCGCGCGCCTATGTGCTGTACCGCGAGCGCCGCTCGCAGGAGCGCCTGAGCCAGGGCCGCGCGCCGGCGCAGGCCCCGGCCGATGTGGTCGTGCAGGACCACGGCCAGCGCAAGCCGCTGGACAAGGGCGGCCTGCAGGCGCTGGTCGAGTCGGCCTGCGCCGGCCTGGGCGAGGAGGTCACCGCCGCGCCGGTGCTGGCCGAGACGCGCCGCAACCTGTACGACGGCGTGCCGGTCGAGGAGGTCTACAAGGCCGCGATCCTGGCCGCGCGCACGCTGATCGAGAAGGATCCGGGCTACACCCGCGTCACCGCCCGCCTGCTGATGCACACCATCCGCCGCGAGGTGCTGGGCGACGACGTGACCCAGGCCGAGATGAGCCTGCGCTATCCGCTGTACTTCCCCGAGTTCGTGCGCCGCGGCGTCGAGGCCGAGCTGCTCGACGAGCGCCTGCTGCAGTTCGACCTGCCGCGTCTGGGCGCCGCGCTGCGTCCCGAGCGCGACATGAACTTCGACTACCTCGGCCTGCAGACGCTGTACGACCGCTACTTCCTGCATGTGCGCAAGGCCCGCATCGAGCTGCCGCAGGCCTTCTTCATGCGCGTGGCCATGGGCCTGGCGCTGAACGAGGTCGACCGCGAGGCGCGCGCGATCGAGTTCTACGAGGTGCTCTCGAGCTTCGACTTCATGTCGTCGACGCCGACGCTGTTCAACGCCGGCACCCGCCGCTCGCAGCTCTCGAGCTGCTACCTGACGACCGTGCCCGACGACCTCGACGGCATCTACGAGGCGATCAAGGACAACGCGCTGCTGAGCAAGTTCGCCGGCGGCCTGGGCAACGACTGGACGCCGGTGCGCGCCCTGGGCAGCCACATCAAGGGCACCAACGGCGAGTCGCAGGGCGTCGTGCCCTTCCTGAAGGTGGTCAACGACACCGCGGTCGCGGTCAACCAGGGCGGCAAGCGCAAGGGCGCGGTCTGCGCCTACCTGGAGACCTGGCACCTCGACATCGAGGAGTTCCTGGAGCTGCGCAAGAACACCGGCGACGACCGCCGCCGCACCCACGACATGAACACCGCGAACTGGATTCCGGACCTGTTCATGAAGCGGGTGATGGAGGGCGGCGAGTGGACGCTGTTCAGCCCGTCGACCTGCCCGGACCTGCATGACCTGTTCGGCACCGCCTTCGAGCGCGCCTACACCGCCTACGAGGAGAAGACCCGCTCCGGCGAGATCCGGCTCTTCAAGCGGGTGCGCGCGGTCGACCTGTGGCGCAAGATGCTGACGATGCTGTTCGAGACGGGCCATCCGTGGATCACGTTCAAGGACGCCTGCAACCTGCGCTCGCCGCAGCAGCATGTCGGCGTGGTGCATTCGAGCAACCTCTGCACCGAGATCACGCTCAACACCAACGCCCAGGAGATCGCGGTCTGCAACCTCGGCTCGGTCAACCTGTCGCACCACCTGACGACCGGCGCGGACGGCGTCAAGGTGCTCGACCAGGCCCGGCTGAAGAAGACGGTGTCGGTGGCGATGCGCATGCTCGACAACGTCATCGACATCAACTACTACGCCGTCGCCAAGGCCCGCAACTCGAACCTGAAGCACCGCCCGGTCGGTCTGGGCCTGATGGGCTTCCAGGACGCGCTCTACCAGCTGCGCGTGCCCTACGCCTCGCAGGCGGCGGTCGAGTTCGCCGACCGCTCGATGGAGGCGATCTGCTACCACGCCTACTGGGCCTCGACCGAGCTGGCCGCCGAGCGCGGCCGCTATGCCACCTACGACGGCTCGCTGTGGTCGAAGGGCATCCTGCCGCTGGACTCGCTCAAGCTGCTGGCCGAGGCGCGCGGCGGCTATGTCGAGGCCGACACCTCCTCGACGCTGGACTGGGAGGCGCTGCGCCTGCGCATCCGCGACAACGGCATGCGCAACTCCAACTGCGTGGCCATCGCCCCGACCGCGACCATCTCGAACATCATCGGCGTGGACGCCTCGATCGAGCCGTGCTTCGGCAACCTCTCGGTCAAGTCCAACCTGTCGGGCGAGTTCACCGTGGTCAACGAGTACCTGGTGCGCGACCTGAAGAAGCTGGGCCTGTGGGATGACATCATGGTCATGGACCTGAAGCATTTCGACGGCTCGCTGCGCCGCATCGACCGCGTGCCCGAGGAGCTCAAGCAGCTCTACGCGACCGCCTTCGAGGTCGAGCCACGCTGGCTGGTCGAGGCCGCCTCGCGTCGCCAGAAGTGGATCGACCAGGCGCAGAGCCTGAACATCTACATGGCCGGCGCCTCGGGCAAGAAGCTCGACGAGACCTACAAGCTCGCCTGGATCCGCGGCCTGAAGACCACCTACTACCTGCGCACGATGGGCGCCACGCACGCCGAGAAGTCGACCGGCCGCGCCGGCCAGCTCAACGCGGTCAGCGCCGGTGGCAGCAGCACCGGCCAGAGCGCGATGGAGAAGGCCGCGGCGGCCGCGCAGGCGCAGATGGCCGCGGCGGCCGGCGCCTCGACGCCGGCCACCGACGTCAAGTTCTGCGCCATCGACGACCCCGGCTGCGAAGCCTGCCAGTGATCGCCAGGCGTCGCCGGCGCCTCATGCGCGCCTCAGCGACGCCCCCGCTGCCACGGCACATGACCCCATGGTGAAACCGGTCCCGCGCACCTCGTATTTCGCCGAAGAAATGCTTGGTGTTTGCGGGCAAGGTTCCGATAATTCACCCCCACTAGGAAGTCAGACATGTCAGACATGCTGGACTGGGACGACACCCCTCTCTCCACGCTCACCCCCCCGAACACGAACGCGTCGAATCTTGACGGCGCCGGCTCGGCAGCGACCGTCACCGCCGACGAAGGCGCCAGCCAGCGCCGCGTCAACATCGCCGACAAGCGCATCATCAACGGGCAGACCGACGTCAATCAGCTCGTCCCGTTCAAGTACAAGTGGGCCTGGGACAAGTACCTGGCCACCTGCGCCAACCACTGGATGCCGCAGGAAGTGAACATGAGCCGCGACATCGCGCTCTGGAAGGACCCGAACGGCCTCTCGGACGACGAGCGCCGCATCATCAAGCGCAACCTCGGCTTCTTCGTGACCGCCGACTCGCTGGCGGCCAACAACATCGTGCTGGGCACCTACCGCCACATCACCGCCCCGGAGTGCCGCCAGTTCCTGCTGCGCCAGGCCTTCGAGGAGGCGATCCACACGCACGCCTACCAGTACATCGTCGAGTCGCTGGGCCTGGACGAGAGCGAGATCTTCAACGCCTACCACGAGGTGGCCTCGATCCGCGACAAGGACGAGTTCCTGATCCCGTTCATCGACGCGATCATGGACCCGAACTTCGTCACCGGCACGCCCGAGGCGGATCGCACGCTGCTGAAGTCGCTGATCGTCTTCGCCTGCCTGATGGAAGGCCTGTTCTTCTACGTCGGCTTCACGCAGATCCTCGCTTTAGGCCGCCAGAACAAGATGACCGGGGCTGCCGAGCAGTACCAGTACATCCTGCGCGACGAGTCGATGCACTGCAACTTCGGCATCGACCTGATCAACGCGATCAAGCTCGAGAACCCGCACCTGTGGACGGCCGATTTCCGCGACGAGATCAAGGCGCTGTTCCTGAAGGCGGTCGACCTCGAATACCGCTACGCCGAGGACACCATGCCGCGCGGCGTGCTGGGCCTGAACGCGTCGATGTTCAAGGGCTACCTGCGCTTCATC
>JAUPTP010000452.1 GCA_030918015.1 Pseudomonadota bacterium | reverse complement strand
TCGGGTCGGTGGTCGCGGTGCGAGACATGGCGCCGCTGCGACGGCATCTGGTGGCTGCGCACCATGGCTGGGCCCGGCCGGTCTTCGAGCCGAAGGCGCTCGATCATCCCGGCTGTGACGCGGCGGCGCGGCAGGCCAGTCTGGACTTCGCGCGATTGCACGACACGCTCGGGCCCTGGGCGCTGGCCTATCTGGAGGCGCTGCTGAAGGCGGCCGACGTCCAGGCCGAGCTGATGGCCGATGTGCTGCTCGAGGCGGAGGATCCGCCCTCCGTGGCCGGCGATCTGGCGCTGGATCTGCCCGAGCCGGCCGGGCGTTGCTGGCAGGTCGCGGTCAATGTGCGCAATCCGGCGGAGTATTTCGCCTGCCTGGGCGTGGCCGCACTGGCGCGTGCCCTGCGACCGCAGCAGCCGGTCGCCCTGCAGTGGCTGCCGGGCCATTTCGTGCTGCATGGCCTGGATGCGGGCGAGGTGGATGAACTGCTCGCGTGCCTGAGCCGCGCCCGGGTCGAGGTGGCCGGGCCGGTCGACGAGGCCTCGGGCGAGGACGGTGGCGACGAGGACGAGGGCGACGAGGACGATGGCCTGGGCGGGGGCTGGCCGGCGCTGGAGCTGGTCCTCGATGCCGGGGTCCGCCTGCCGTTGCAGGCCTGGATCCGGGACACGGGCCACGGCAGCTCGGAGTGGAAATGGTCGGGCGGTCGCACGCTGGCGCTCGACATCGTCCAGCGGCTGGTGCGGGGCGTGCAGGAGCTGCGGGCCTCGCCGGCGGCGGCGGCGCTGCCGCTGTTCCAGCAGGGCTCGGCGCTGGTGCCCTCGAACCCGGACACCGCCAAGTTCAGGCTGGATGCCGCCGGGGCCTGGACGGCGGTCGACGTGGGCTATTCGCTCGAGCAGGAGAAGCGACCGAAGTCCTCGCGTCCGTGGGTCGAACTGCTGTCGATCCTGGGCGTGCAGACCTTCGCGCCCCCTCCGGCCGGTCGCAAGGCCGGGGGCTGGAGCTGCTGCACCTGGACCGAGGCCTTGCCCTTCGTGGTCGCCCTGGCCGCGAGTGCCGGCCGTCACCCGAGCTGCGACCGGCGGCTGACGCTGCGCACCGTCCTGACCAATGCCGGCAAGTACGCCGACGCGCTGCCCTCCGAGCTGACGACGCTGGTGCGTGCACCGGCCGGTCTGCTGATCCTCTGAATTCCGGAGCGAAACCGAACCATGTCCGACCTGAACACCCTGATTTCCCGCCGTGATGTCGTCGCCATCGTGCTGCGCCAGGCCCTGCGCCCGGCTGCGGGTGCCGGCACGCCGGTCTTTCCCGCGACCTATGCCGAGGACAAGGCGCGCGGCATCGCCGCGGGCTACTGCATCAGCGAACTGGGCGCGGGGCGCAATGTCTGCGTGATCGACTCGGTGCAGTCGCAGGCCGGTCGCATCGAGGCCCTGCTGCAGCTGCCGCCCTACCGCGCGCTGATCCGGCCGGTCGCGGTCGGCATCAGGCACCGCGACGGCACCGAGCAGACGGTCGACGTGCTGGCGGCGGCGCACCGGATCTTCGATGCGGTGTTCCGCTTCTCGAGCCTGCAGGGCGAGATCCAGGCCGCCGTGCGCGACTACAGCGCCGGCCGTGCCCGTCCGCTGGCCGAGCTGGCGCCGCTGGCGCTGATCTGCGGCGCCTGGGACAGCCGTGGCGAGAAGCTGCAGCTGCCGCGGGCCTTCTCCTCGGAGATCGTCGCGCAGGATGTCAGCGTGCTGCGGCGTGGCGCGCAGTACACCGCCTCCGTGCGTGCGGTCGACATCGAGGGTCTGGAGGAATCCGGCTCGGTCGACGGGCTGGACCATGTGCCCAGCCAGGGCCTGGGCGGCGTGATCGCGGCGCGCATCGAGCGCCGGGCGGTGCTGTCGCTGGTCACGCTGAGGCGCAACGCTCGTGCCGGCGAGGAGGGCGACGCGCTGCTGCGCTACCTGGGCGCGCTGGCGCTGGTGGTGCTGACGATGCCGACGCCGCCGGATCTGCGCTCGGGCTGCCTGCTGCTGCCCGAGGGCGCGGCGACGCTGCGCCTGCAGCGCGCCGATGGCCAGGAGGAGGATCTGGCGCTGACGCACGAGCAGGCGCTGGCGTTCGCGTGCGAGGCGGCGCAGGCCTTTGGCGTGCCGGCCCTGGCGCCGCTGCTCGGCAGCTTCGATCCAAAGCTGGTCAAGGGGGCGAACGAGGCCAAGGCAGCCAGGAAGACCGGGAAGAAGGGGGCGAAGGACGGTGCCAAGGCGGTCGAGGCGGCCGGGAGCGGGGAATGACGACGCGGCCGACGCCCGCTCGCCGGGCGCCGCGTTTCCTGCGTCTGGACATCCGTTTCCTGGCGGGAACCTACAGCGGCACCGAGTGGCCGCCGGCCCCGTCGCGGCTGGCGCAGGCGCTGGTGGCTGGTGTGGAGAGCACGACGGCGCCCGGGCTCGACTGGCTGGAGCACCAGCCCGCGCCGATGATCCTGGCCACCGACGAGCCGCCGGGCGTGTGGCGGCGCGACTATGTGCCGCTCAATGCCACGCCGGGCAACGTGACGCGCAACGCCCGCGACCGCTACATCCGCCGCGAGGTCGAGCCGGTGGCCTATCTGTGGCGGCTGGCGGACGAGGACGCCGAGCGGCAGGCCCAGGCGCTGATCGACACCGCGTCGCGGCTGACGGCGCTCGGCTCGGGGCAGGATATGGCCTGTGCGATCGGTGCGGTGGTGTCGGCCGCGCCGGTCTCTCTGGGTCGGCAGCGGCTCTGGCTGCCGGGCGAGCCGCACCTGCACACCGAGGCCGACCAGTTGTTGCAGGTGCCGACGCCGGGCCTGATGGCCGAACTGGCGCGTCGGCACGCGATCACCCGGGCGGGCGAGCAGGCGCTGCGCACGCACGGGCACTGGTCGCCGCAGGGCGGGCGCAGCACCGCCGACGGGCAGGGCCTGCGCACGCTGGCCTATCGGCCCTCGGATGCGCGGCCGCGCA
>JAUPTP010000451.1 GCA_030918015.1 Pseudomonadota bacterium | reverse complement strand
AGGACGAAGCGGCGCGGTTTAGCGTTAGGCGTAGAAAAGTTTAGGGACTAAACAATGGCCAGTCCGAAGGGGGTGAATCTCGCGAAGCACCTTGGCATTACGCCTGGGCGGGTGTCGCAGTTAAAGGCGCAGGGGATGCCTGTGGATTCCTACGACAAGGCGACGGCGTGGTACACCGCGAACATCGACCAGAAGCTGTCGCCGAAGCTGGCGCCTGGTGTGGCGCTGCCGCCGGTGGCGCGCACGGCGGCGGCCAAGGTGGCGGAGATCATCGACGGCGCTTATGACCTGCAATCGGCGCGGGCCAAGCGCGAGACGCACGAAGCCAACCTGGCCGAGCTGAAGGAGCGCCAGGCACTCGGCGAGTTGGTCGAGGCGTCGCGGGTGACGCGGGCGGTGACGACCTGGGCGGCGATGGCCCGCGCGGCTTTCGAGAAGATGCCGGACAAGCTGGCCGAGCGCGTCGCGGCCGAGGGTGATGCGCAGCAGTGCCATGCGCTGATGACGGCCGAGATCGACATGGTGCTGGCCGACCTCGCGGCCGGTGCCCGGTCGTTGAAGTTCGACGGTGATGATGGGCGCGCCTGATTCCGCGATGATCGCCATGCGCGACGGCTTCCTGCATGCTGCGGAAGCGATCGCCGCCGGCATCGAGCCGCCGCCGCGCCTGTCGGTGACGGCCTGGGCGGACGCGCACCGCCGCCTGCCGACCAAGGGCGCCGGCGAGCCGGGCCCCTGGCGCACCACCCGCGTGCCGTACTCGGCCGAAATCATGGAATGCCTGAGTGCCGAGCATCCGGCCAAGCGTGTTGTCTTCATGAAGTCGGTGCAAAGCGCCGGCACCGAGATTGGCAACAACTGGGTCGGCTGGTTCATCGACACCCAGAAGGCGCCGATGATGGTCGTGCAGCCGACGCTCGATATGGCCGAGCGCTGGTCAAAACAGCGCCTGGCCTCGATGATCGAGGACGCGCCGACGCTGCGCGCGAAGATTGCCCCGGCCCGCGCCCGCGATTCCGGCAACACGACGCTGCTCAAGGAATGGCCCGGCGGCGTCATGGTCATCAGCGGCGCGAACAGCGGCGCATCGCTGCGCTCGATGCCGGCCCGCTACCTGTTCCTGGACGAAGTCGACGCCTATCCCGCCGAGCTGGAAGGCGAGGGCGACCCGATCAGCCTGGCCGAAGCGCGCACCACCACATTCCCGCGCCGCAAGGTCTTCCTGGTCAGCACGCCGACCATCGAAAGCCTGTCGCGCATCAACAAGGAATGGCTGGCCAGCGACCAGCGCCGCTACCATGTGCCGTGCCCGCACTGCGGCCACGAACAGCACCTGGTCTGGGACAACCTGCGCTGGCCGAAGGGCCAGCCCGAGCTGGCCGTCTATCACTGTGCCGATTGCGGCGTCGGCATCGAGGAACACCACAAGACCGCCATGCTCGCCGCTGGCCGCTGGGTGGCCACGCACCCCGAGCGCGCCGTCGCCGGCTTCCACATCAACGGCCTCTACACCCCGATTGGCCTCGGCTACACCTGGGCCGAGCTGGCCGCGCTGTGGCTCGACAGCGTCAAGGACCCCGCGCGCATCAAGACCTTCGTCAACCTGCGCCTGGGCGAAGTCGTCGCCGACCCCAACGAGAAACTGAGCGAAGACGACCTCGCCGCGCGCGCCAGCGACTACGACCCGCGCACCATCCCGCCCGGCTGCCTGCTGCTCACCGCTGGCATCGACGTGCAGAAGGACCGCTTCGCCATCCTCGTCATCGGCCACGGCCGGGCAGGGCAGCAATGGGTCATCGACTACAACGAACTGCCCGCCGACCCGACCACCGACGCCGGCTGGGAAGCGCTCGACGCCTTCCTCGCGCCGCCCTTCATCAATAGCCGCGGCCTGCCCATGAAGATCAGCATGGCCGCCATCGACAGCGGCTACCTCACCGACCACGTGCTGGCCTACACCCGCCTGCGCCGTGGCCGCGTCATCGCCGTCAAGGGTGCCAGCTCGCCGGGCAAGCCAATCATCAACCGCCCCAGCAAGCTCGACGTCACCGTGCGCGGACGCACCATCAAGCACGGCGCCGAGGGCTGGCTGGTCGGCGCCGACACCGCCAAGCACGTGCTGTTTGCCGTCCTCACCGCCGACGGCAAGCGCCCGCTCGAGGCCGACCGCATGATCCGCTTCCCGCAGGGTCTCGACGCCAGCTTCTACAGCCAGCTCGCCGCCGAAGTCTGGGACCCGAATCGCCGCAAATGGGTCAAGGTCCGCCCGCGCAACGAAGCGCTCGACACCTGGTGCTACGCGCTCGCCGCCGCCCACCACCCCAGCCTGCGCGTCCACGTCTGGCGCGAGCCGCAATGGGCGCGCCTGGAAGCCGCACTCGAGCCGGCCAGCGGCGACCTGTTTGCCCAGCCGGCCGCCGCTGTCGCGGTCGACACCGAAAAAGCACAGAAAACAGAATCCGCCCCGCCGCCGCGCCGCATCAAGCCGGCCGGCGGGTTTTCCGTCAAACGCTGGTAGGAGCAACCGATGTCCGAATACATGATCCGCAACCTCGCCACAGCATGTGCCGCAGAACTCGTCCCGCACGTTGACCAGGCCGTCTCCGAAGTCGTTCGGCAGCGCCTGCCGGCCACCATCGAAAGGATTCTGCGCCGCGACTACGCCGGCGAGACCCTGAGACTCTACGTCCCGAAAAAGCCCGTCAGCGCCCGCCGCGACCGAGACGAAGCGATCCGGCTGCAATACACCGGACACAACGTCAAGGCGTTGTCCACGCAGTTCGGGCTAAGCCAGTCGATGATCTTCAAGATTGTGAGCGGGAAGAAATGACGCGCCTAGCTGTAATCTTCCCCCTGAACATTAGAGTCGACCGCCGCGAAACTGCTCGCTATGGCTGCCACGATCCCCTCTGACGAACCCGCGCGCCTGCGTGCCGGCGATACCTGGAAATGGACGCGCACGCTGGGTGATTACCCGGCCGGCACGTGGACGCT
>JAUPTP010000450.1 GCA_030918015.1 Pseudomonadota bacterium | reverse complement strand
GAGATCGCCTTGAGCAGCGAGCCCGAGGCCAGCACCACCGCGCCGATCAGGCCCAGCACCATCAGCGAGAAGTACTCGGCCGGGCCGAACTGGAAGGCCAGCTCGGTCAGCGGCGGCGCGAAGGCGGCGATCACCAGCGTGCCCACGCAGCCGGCGAAGAAGGAGCCCAGGCCGGCGGCGGCCAGCGCCGCACCTGCACGGCCGCGGCGGGCCATCTGGTAGCCGTCCAGCGCCGTGACCACCGAGGAGGCCTCGCCGGGCACGTTGATCAGGATCGCGGTGGTCGAGCCGCCGTACTGCGCGCCGTAGTAGATGCCGGCGAGCATGATCAGCGCCGGCGTGGCGTCCAGCGCGTAGATCGACGGCAGCAGCATCGCGATCGTCGCCACCGGCCCGAGGCCCGGCAGCACGCCGATCAGCGTGCCCAGCACCGCGCCCATCAGCGCGTAGAACAGGTTCTGGAAGGTCGCCGCGGCCTGGAAGCCGAGCGCGAGGTTGTTGATCAGATCCATCGGGGAAATCTCCGTACTCTGGGGGCGATGGCCGGATCAGGCGCCGCCGAGGAAGGCCGGCAGCAGCGGGATCGTCAGGCCCAGGCCCTTCGAGAACACCGCCCAGGACATGACCGTGAGCAGGGTGGCGTTGAACAGCGCCTCCTTCAGCTTGAACTCGTCACCGGCCATGGACGCCCCGATGACCAGGATCGGCAGCGTGATGAACATGCCCGCGCGCGGCAGCAGGAAACCGAACAGCGTGATGGTGCCCAGGATGACGAGCAGCGGCTTCCAGGCGAAGGCGCCCACCGGATTGCCGTCCGCGGTCCTGGCCTTCAGCGACCCCAGCAGCACGATGCTGCCCAGGACGGCCATCAGCACGCCCAGCCCGAAGGGGAAATAGGCCGGGCCGGGCCGAGCCGAGCTGCCGAAACTGTAGTCGAGCGAGCCGATGGCAAAGGCCGCGCCGACCCCGATGAACATCAGTCCCGACCAGAAGTCCCTCTGGTTTCCTATCTTCACGCGTCATCTCCTCGATGTTGGAAATCAATGTTGGAAATCGGATGCCGCGATTCTAGGAACGAGATGACGACAATCTGCTGTGGGGACCACTTAGCCTAAGGGCCAGAAATCACACGGGAAAACCCTGATTCCATCCCAAAGAAACGAATCCGGGAGAATCTGGAAACCCTCAGTTCCCCTCCCAGGCGGGGGTCGAGCGCAGCACCTCGTCGAGCGTGGTCTGGCCCTGCGCGACCAGGCGCAGGCCGGCGCGGCGCAGCGGCTGCAGCCCCGCGGCCAGGCCGGCGCGGCGCAGCCGGCGCAGGTCGGGCTCGGCGTGCAGGCACTCGCGCACCGCGGCGTCGACCTCCAGCAGCTCGAACAGGCCCAGGCGGCCGCGGTAGCCGGTCTGCCGGCAGGCCGGGCAGCCGACCGGGCGCATCGGCTGCGGCACCTCGTCGGGCTCGAGCAGCGGCAGCCGGCCCAGCGCCTCCTGCAGGGTGTGCAGCGCCAGCGTCTCGTCGGGCGCGCGGCAGTCCGGGCAGAGCCGGCGCACCAGGCGCTGCGCCAGCACGCCCGAGAGCGTCGCGCCGATCAGGTAGGCCGGCACGCCCAGGTCGAGCAGCCGGGTCACCGCGCTGGCGGCGTCGTTGGTGTGCAGCGTCGAGAACACCAGGTGGCCGGTCAGCGCCGCCTGCACCGCCATCTCGGCGGTGGCCAGGTCGCGGATCTCGCCGACCATGATGATGTCCGGGTCCTGGCGCATCAGCGTGCGCAGGCCGCCGGCGAAGTCGAGCTCGACCGCCGAGTGCACCTGCGTCTGGTTGAAGGCCGGCTCGATCATCTCGATCGGGTCCTCGATGGTGCAGATGTTGACCTCGTCGGTGGCCAGCGCGCGCAGCGTGGCGTAGAGCGTGGTGGTCTTGCCCGAACCGGTCGGGCCGGTGACCAGCACGATGCCGTGCGGCTGCGCGACCAGGCGCTGCCAGCGCGCGGCGTCAGCCTCGCCGAAGCCCAGCGCCTCGACCGGCTGCACCGCGGTCACCGGATCGAAGATGCGCATCACCAGCTTCTCGCCGAAGGCGGTGGGCAGCGTCGACAGGCGCATCTCGATCTCGTCGCCGCGCGGGCTGCGGGTCTTGATGCGGCCGTCCTGGGGCCGGCGGCGCTCGATCACGTCCATGCGCGCGAGCAGCTTGATGCGCGCGGTCACCGCGGCCATGACGGTCTGCGGCAGCTGGTAGGCGGTGTGCAGCACGCCGTCGATGCGCAGCCGGATCAGGCACTGCTCGCGCCGGGGCTCGAGGTGGATGTCGCTGGCGCGCTGCTCGAAGGCGTAGGTCCACAGCCAGTCGACCAGCTGCACCACGCCCTGGTCGTTGGCGTCGAGCTGGCGGTGCTTGCCCAGCTCGACCAGCTGCTCGAAGTTGATGCCGGCCAGGCTGGTCTCGCCGGTCTTCTGCGCGGCCTTGACCGAGCGGGCGAGCTGGTAGAACTCGGTCGTGAAGCGCGCCAGATCCAGCGGGCTGCAGACCACCCGGCGCACGGTGCGGCGGGTGTGGCGGGCGATCTCCTCGACCCAGTCGGTGACGAAGGGCTCGGCGGTGGCGACGACCACCTCCTTGGCGCCGACCTGCACCGGCAGCACCCGGCGCCGCTCGGCGTAGCCGGCCGACATCACCTCGGTGACCCGCGCGACATCGACCTTCAGCGGATCGATGCGCAGGTAGGGCAGCCCGGCGCGCTGCGCCAGCCAGCGCGTCAGCGCCTCCAGGTCGAGCGCGCGGCCGTCGCGCGCGTCGATCAGGCTGGCCCCGGCCAGACGCACCAGCGGATGCTGGGCGCTGTCGCCCGCACCGAGACGCTGCGCGAGCTGCACCGCCTCGTCCGGGCGCACCCGGCCGTCCTCGACCAGCCAGCCCAGCATCGGGCGCCAGCTCAGCGGCCCGCCCGGCTCGGTGGCCGCCGGCACCGCGCGCCGCACCGCTGCAGCCGGCGGCGGCGGCAC
>JAUPTP010000449.1 GCA_030918015.1 Pseudomonadota bacterium | reverse complement strand
CGCCTGCAGCAGGTGCGCGGTGCGCGGGTCGTCCGTGCCGTGGCCCGGGGGGGGCGCCAGGTGCAGCACCCGGGGCGCCAGCGCGCCCAGCCGGCGCAGCGTGTCGGGCTGATCCAGATTGCCGACAAGCGGCCGCAGCCCCAGCGCGCGCAGCGCCGGCACGCGCGCGGCGTCCGAGGTCAGCGCGACCAGCCGCCAGCGCTCGCCAAGGAGCCGGGCCACGCGCTGGCCGACATCGCCGCAGCCGACGATCAGCAGGCGCGGGCGGCGCCGCAGGCGAGTCGCCCCGGCGGAGAGGGCCGGGCGCGGGCCCGGTGGGTGGTGCGGCACAATCTCGCCCCGTGGTGATGTGATGACAACCCCGAAGGATAAGAGATGAATTTCACCGTGACCGTCCAGCCCTCCGGCCGCCAGTTCGAGGTCGCGCGCGACGAGGTCATGCTGCCCGCGGCGATCCGCCAGGGCATCGGTCTGCCCTATGGCTGCAAGGACGGCGCCTGCGGTTCATGCAAGAGCCGGCTGCTCGAGGGCCGGGTGATCCACGGCGCGCACCAGCTCAAGGCGCTCAGCGCCGAGGAGGAGGCCGCCGGCCTGATCCTGAGCTGCTGCGCCACGCCGCAGACCGACTGCGTCGTCGAGTCGCGCCAGGTCACGGCCGCCGACCAGTTCCCGGTGCTGAAGATGCCCACGCGGGTGATGTCGATCACGCGTGCGGCCGACGATGTCGCGGTGCTCAAGCTGCAGCTTCCGGCCAACCAGGCCTTCCAGTACCACGCCGGCCAGTATGTCGAGTTCATCCTGCGCGACGGCGCACGCCGCAGCTACTCGATGGCCAGCGCGCCCGAGCTGGCGCAGGGCGTCATGGAGCTGCACATCCGCCACATGCCGGGCGGGCGCTTCACTGACCATGTCTTCGGCGCGATGAAGGAGAAGGAGATCCTGCGCATGGAAGGACCCTTCGGCACCTTCTTCCTGCGCGAGGACAGCGCCAGGCCGGTGGTGATGCTGGCCTCGGGCACCGGTTTTGCGCCGATCAAGGCGCTGATCGAGCACATGGAGGCCCAGGGCCTGACCCGGCCGACGGTGCTGTACTGGGGTGCGCGCCAGGCGGCCGATCTCTATCTGCGCGACTGGGCCGAGGCGGCCGCCGCGAGGCTGCCGTGGCTGCGCTTCGTGCCGGTGCTCTCCGAGCCGGGGGCCGACTGGAGCGGTCGCACCGGCTTTGTCCATCAGGCGGTGATGGCGGACCTGCCCGATCTGTCGGGCCATCAGGTCTACGCCTGTGGCGCGCCGGTGATGGTGCAGTCGGCGCAGCGCGACTTCGTCGCGGCCTGCGGTCTGCCGGAGGAGGAATTCTTCGCTGATGCCTTCACCAGCGAGGCGGACAAGGCGGCGGGGGGCTGAGCCCGTCGCCCAAAGCAAAAAGCCCGCGCAAGCGGGCTTTTGCTGGGATCCACCCGGATCAGCTGATTCAGGCGGCGGCCTGGGCCGGAGCCAGGGCCTTGATCTTGGCCGACAGGCGGCTCTTGATGCGCGAGGCCTTGTTCTTGTGGAAGATGCCCTTGTCGGCGATCGAATCGATCACGGCCTGGGCAGTCTTGAAAGTGTCGCCAGCCTTGGCCTTGTCGCCGGAGGCGACGGCCTTCAGCACGCCCTTGACGGCGGTGCGGAACTTCGAACGCAGCGCGGTGTTGGCGGCGTTGAGCTTGACATCCTGACGCGCACGCTTGCGACCCGAGGCAATGCGGACGGTCTTCTTCTTGGCTTTGGACGAGGTGGCCATGGTGTGTTTCGTGTTCCGGGTGGAAAAGCCTAGCAGTATAGCATTGATAATCGCAAGACCTGCGACCCCTGACGCTCAAGTCCCCATCCATGAGTCTGCTTCGTTCTGCTTCCGTCGTGTCGGCGCTCACGCTGGCCTCGCGCATCACCGGGCTGGTGCGCGAACAGCTCATCGCGGCGGCCTTCGGCGCCAGCGCGGCCACCGACGCCTTCCAGGTCGCTTTCCGCATCCCGAACCTGCTGCGGCGTCTCTTCGCTGAAGGTGCGTTCTCGCAGGCCTTCGTGCCGATCCTGGCGGCCTCGCGCGCCACCGAGGGCGACGAGCGCACGCGTGCGCTCACCGATGCCGTGGGCACGGTGCTGCTGTGGGCGCTGCTGGGGGTGTGCGCGGCCGGCGTGATCGGCGCGCCGGTGCTGGTCTGGGCGATGGCCTCGGGCCTGCCGGCCGACGGCCAGGAGGCCGCGGTGGTGATGACCCGGCTGATGTTTCCGTACATCGGCTGCATGTCGCTGGTGGCGCTGTCGGCGGGCATCCTGAACTCGTGGAAGCATTTCGTCGTGCCTGCGGCCACGCCGGTGCTGCTGAACCTGAGCGTGATCGCCACGGCCTGGTGGCTGCGTCCGCAGTTCGAGCTCTGGGGCCTGCGGCCGGTCTATGCGCTGGCGGTCGGGGTGATGATCGGCGGCGTGCTGCAGCTGGCGGTGCAGGTGCCGGCGCTGCGCCACATCGGCATGCTGCCGCGCCTGGGGCTGAGTCGGGCGGCGCTGCGCCAGGCTTGGGCGCACGAGGGTGTGCACCGCATCCTCAAGCAGATGGCGCCGGCGCTGCTGGGCGTGTCGGTGGCGCAGCTCTCGCTGCTGGTCAACACGCAGATCGCCTCGCACCTGCCGGCCGGTTCGGTCTCCTGGCTGACCTATGCCGACCGGCTGATGGAGTTCCCGACCGCGCTGCTGGGCGTGGCGATGGGCGTGGTGCTGCTGCCGCAGCTCTCGGCCGCACAGGCCAAGGGCGAGATGGAGCGCTACTCGGGTCTGCTGGACTGGGGCCTGCGGCTGGTGGTGCTGCTGGCGCTGCCGTGCGCGGTGGCGCTGCTGGTGTTTCCGCAGCCGCTGGTGGCGGTGCTGTACCACTACGGCGCCTTCACCGCCGAGGATGTGCGCCAGACGGTGATCGCGCTGATGGGCTACGGCGCCGGTCTGATGGGGCTGGTGGCGATCAAGGTGCTGGC
>JAUPTP010000448.1 GCA_030918015.1 Pseudomonadota bacterium | reverse complement strand
GAGTCCTTCGGACGCGATCCGCAGTTCGCGAACTTCTATCGCAGCCTCGAGGCCTATCGCACGAGCTTCCGCAACAAGACGGACGTGATGGTGGTCGATCCCTCGAGCGACTTCTTCCGCGTCATGCGCGGCGGCTCCGGCGCCGCGAAGTGAAGCGCGCGTGGGCGAATCGCTGCTGACCGCGCTGGCGCTGGTGCTGATCGTCGAGGGGCTGCTGCCCTTCGCCAGCCCGGTGCAATGGCGCCGTGTCTTCGAGGAACTGCTGAAGATGCAGGACGGCCAGATCCGCTTCGTGGGTCTGATCAGCATCGTCTGCGGACTGCTGATGCTGGCTTTCCTGGCCGGCTGAGCCGTTGTCATCATGCCGACACCGACCCGCGGGCGGGTCGGTGATCTCGTGCTGCCGCGCGCAGGCCGGTAGAATCACGTTTTTAGTCCTTCCCCCACCGCTATGTCTTCTGCTTGGCTGCTGCCCGAGCACATCGCCGACGTTCTGCCCCACGAGGCGCGGCGCATCGAGGAACTGCGCCGCATCCTGCTGGACGCGGCGCGCGCGCATGGTTGCGAACTGGTCATGCCGCCGATGCTCGAGCATCTGGAGTCGCTGCTCAGCGGCACCGGCCGTGCGCTCGACCTGCGCACCTTCAAGCTGGTCGACCAGCTCAGCGGCCGCACGCTGGGCGTGCGGGCCGACAGCACGCCGCAGGTGGCGCGCATCGATGCGCATCTGCTCAACCGTGCCGGCCTGACCCGCCTGTGCTACTGCGGCCCCGTGCTGCACACGCTGCCGGCCGCGCCCGGCAGCACCCGCGAGCCGCTGCAGTTCGGCGCCGAGATCTACGGCCATGCCGGTCTCGAGGCCGACCTGGAGGTGCAGGAGCTGGCGATCGAGTGCCTGCAGCGCGCCGGCGTGCCCGGTCTGGTGATGGATCTGGCCGATGCGCGCCTGCTCACCGGCCTGCTCGACGGTCTGCCGCCCAAGGCGATCGACGCTGAGGCGCTGGAGGCGGCGCTGGCGGCGAAGGACCAGGCTGCGGTCGACGCGCTGACCGCGGCGCTGCCGCCGCAGGTGCGCGACGCGCTGCGGCTGCTGCCGGCGCTCTACGGCGGCGACGAGGTGCTGGCGCTGGCGCGCGAGCGCCTGCCGGCGCTGCCGCAGGTGACGGCCGCGCTCGACGATCTGCAGTGGCTGGCCAGCCATCTGCGCCGCGCCTATCCGGAGCTGCGCGTCGGCTTCGATCTGGCCGATCTGGCCGGCTACGACTACTACAGCGGCAGCCGCTTCGCCGTCTACGGCGCCGGCAGCGCCGGCGCGCTGGTGCGCGGCGGCCGCTATGACGATGTCGGCGCGATCTTCGGTCGCAGCCGTCCGGCTGTCGGCTTCAGCCTCGACCTGAAGACGGTGGTCGGCCACGGCCATGTCGACGGTCGCCGTGCGGCGATCCTGGCGCCCTGGGGCGAGGATGCTGCGCTGCGCGCCACGATCCGCCGCCTGCGCGACAGCGGCGAGTCGGTGGTCTGCCTGCTCCCCGGCCATGAGCACGAGGCCGATGAATTCGAGTGCGACCGCGAGCTGGTCGACGTGCTCGGACAATGGGTGGTCCGGGCGCGCTGAGCGTCACCGAGCTTCCCGCCTGACCCTCTTTCCTTTCGAACGGATACTTGAGATGGATACACGCAGTGCTGCGTCCGCCGGAACGCGCGGTCGCAATGTCGTCGTCGTCGGCACGCAATGGGGTGACGAAGGCAAGGGCAAGGTCGTCGACTGGCTGACCGACCATGCCGCCGGCGTCGTTCGCTTCCAGGGCGGCCACAACGCCGGCCACACGCTGGTGATCAACGGCAAGAAGACGGCGCTGCAGATCATCCCGTCGGGCATCATGCGCGAGGGCGTGCCGTGCTTCATCGGCAACGGCGTCGTGGTCGATCCGACCCACCTGCTGTCCGAGATCGAGCGCCTGGAGGCCGCTGGCCTGGAGGTGCGCTCGCGCCTGTTCATCAGCGAGTCCTGCCCGCTGATCCTGCCCTTCCACGTCGCGGTCGACAAGGCGCGCGAGGCGCTGCGCGAGAACTCGGGCGCCGGCAAGATCGGCACCACCGGCAAGGGCATCGGCCCGGCCTACGAGGACAAGGTCGCCCGCCGCGCGCTGCGCGTGCAGGACCTCAAGCACCCCGAGCGCTTCGCCAAGAAGCTGCGCGATCTGCTCGAGCTGCACAACTTCGCGCTGACCGGCTACCTGAAGAGCGATGCGCTCGAGTTCCAGCCGATCTTCGACCACGCGATGAAGCTGGCCGAGCAGCTCAAGCCGATGATGGCCGATGTGGGCGTGCTGATCGACCAGGCCAACCGCGCCGGTGGCTCGATCCTGTTCGAGGGCGCGCAGGGCACGCTGCTCGATGTCGACCACGGCACCTACCCGTATGTCACCTCGAGCAACTGCGTGGCGGGCAACGCTGCGGCCGGCTCGGGCGTCGGTCCGGGCATGCTGAACTACATCCTGGGCATCACCAAGGCCTACACGACGCGCGTCGGCTCGGGCCCGTTCCCGACCGAGCTCGACTGGGACACGCCCGGCACCGTCGGCCATCACCTGTCGACCGTCGGCCAGGAGCGCGGCACCGTCACCGGTCGCGCCCGCCGCTGCGGCTGGATCGATGCGGCTGCGCTGAAGCGCTCGATCCTGATCAACGGCATCTCCGGCCTGTGCCTGACCAAGCTCGACGTGCTCGACGGCCTGGCCGAGATCCGCATGTGCACCGGCTACGAGCTGCACGGCGAGAAGGTCGACATCCTGCCGCTGGACGCCGACGAGATCGTCAACTGCGTGCCGGTCTACGAGACCTTTCCCGGCTGGACCGAGACCACCTTCGGCGTGACGTCCTGGGATGCGCTGCCCCTGAATGCCCGCCGTTACCTTGAGCGGGTTCAGGAATTCATCGGCGCGCCGATCGACATGGTTTCGACCGGGCCTGACCGTGACCACACCATCCTGCTGCGCCACCCCTACAAGGGCTGAACAAGGAGTCCCC
>JAUPTP010000023.1 GCA_030918015.1 Pseudomonadota bacterium | reverse complement strand
CCTGCAGAGAAGCAACACACGTTCTGGCGAGTACCAGGCCCATCTCTACGGCGGCGCCGACACCATGCCCGAGCGTGACGGGCCCAGCTTCAACATCGGCGAGCGCAACATCGCGGTCGGCTGCGCGCTGATCGACCAGCACGGCTTCGACCTGCAGGCGGTCGATGTGGGCGACTTCGTGCCTCGCACCGTGACCCTGGACATGCACGCAGGGCAGATCGACGTGAGGCGCGGCACCTCGTCGATGAACCAGCTCAAGGCCCGGCCAGCGCCTCACGCCGTGCGGCGCTGAGCAACGCTCAGCGGGCCTGTCCGGCCAGAGGCGGCACCGGCAGCGCCACATCCGCGCACTGCGCGCGCCAGCGCAGCACATGGTCCATCACCACCAGCGCCAGCATCGCCTCGGCGATCGGCGTGGCGCGGATGCCCACGCACGGGTCGTGGCGGCCGAAGGTCTCGACCGAGGTCGGCTCGCCGGCGCGGTTGACCGAGGCCTTCGGGATGCGGATCGAGCTGGTCGGCTTGATCGCGATCGAGACTTCCAGGTCCTGCCCGGTCGAGATGCCGCCCAGCACGCCGCCGGCATGGTTGCTGGCGAAGCCGGCTGGCAGCATCTCGTCGCCGTGCTCGCTCCCTCGCTGCGTGACCACGCCGAAGCCGTCGCCGATCTCCACGCCCTTGACCGCGTTGATGCCCATCATCGCGTGCGCGATGTCGGCGTCGAGCTTGTCGAACAGCGGCTCGCCCAGGCCGGCGGGCACGCCGCGCGCCACCACCTTCAGCCGGGCGCCGACCGAGTCGCCCGACCGGCGCAGCGCGTCCATGTAGGCCTCGAGCTCGGCCACCTTGGCCTCGCCTGCCGGCGCGAAGAAGGGATTGACCGGGATCTGCGCCGCGTCCTCGAACGGGATCGCCACGTCGCCCAGCTGCGTCATCCAGCCGGCGAAGGTGGTGCCGTGGCGCTGCTGCAGCCACTTCTTGGCCACCGCACCGGCGGCCACCATCGGCGCGGTCAGCCGCGCCGACGAGCGCCCGCCGCCGCGCGGGTCGCGCAGGCCGTAGCGACGCCAGTAGGTGTAGTCGGCGTGACCGGGCCGGAAGGTGTCGAGAATGTTGCCGTAGTCCTTGCTGCGCTGGTCGGTGTTGCGGATCAGCAGGCAGATCGGCGTGCCGGTCGTCTTGCCCTCATAGACGCCGGAGAGGATCTCGACCGCGTCGGGCTCGTTGCGCTGCGTGACATGGCGGCTGGTGCCGGGGCGACGGCGGTCCAGATCGGGCTGGATGTCGGCCTCGGAGAGCTCCAGCCCCGGCGGGCAGCCATCGATGACGCAGCCGATCGCCGGGCCGTGGCTCTCGCCGAAGTTGGTGACGCGGAACAGGAGGCCGAAAGTGCTGCCGGACATGGTGGGGACGCGCTCAGAGTTCGAGGAAATGGCGGCGATTGTAGGCGTGTCGATCCCCTGCGGGACCACGGTTCGAATTGTCCGGAGAATGCCCCGCTGCTCTGCAGTTCCGAGCGCTGCCGGGATGCCGACAATGCATCCATCGTCACCAGGGACCCCCATGAGCACGGCTTTCGACACCCCCACCGCGACCCGCTCTCCTTCCGGCGCCACGAGCAAGTCCCAGCAGCGCGGCCAGGCCGCCTCCGACGGCGGCAGCATGGCGCACCTGCGCGGCGAGTACCTGACCTTCCGCCTGGGCAACGAGGAGTACGGCATCGACATCCTCAAGGTCCAGGAAATCCGCTCCTACGAGGCGCCGACCCGGATCGCCAACGCAGCGCCCTGCTTCAAGGGCGTGGTCAACCTGCGTGGCGTGATCGTGCCGATCGTCGACCTGCGCCTGAAGTTCGGCTGTGATTCGGCGGAGTACAACAGCTTCACGGTCGTGATCGTGCTGAACATCAATGGTCGTGTCGTCGGTGCCGTGGTGGACTCCGTGTCGGACGTGCTGGAGCTGCCCGGCGAGGCGGTGCGCCCGACTCCTGACATGGATGCCAGCGTCGACACCCACTACATCACCGGCATCGCGAGCCTGCAGGAGCGCATGCTGATCCTGCTCGACATCGAGGCCCTGATGGGCAGCTCCGACATGGGGCTGACCGGCTCGATGCTCGACATGTAACGTTTTCGGTTCCAGCCTCGAGTCCGCTCAGACTCGTTCACAGCACGGTGTTAAGGGCACCGTGCTTTTTTTATGGCATGGTGGCATCCGTTACACACGGATACAACCATGAAACACCGCTCCCACCGTCGCTCTCCGCCGAAGATCCGGACTCGGCTGATGCTGTGTGCCTTGCTGCCGCTCGGGCCAGCGACAGGGGCCGTGCTGATGGCGCAGAGCCGGTTCAGGCCCGACAGCGGTCTTCTGGTGGGCGTCTTGCTGCTGCTGGGGCTGGGCTGCGCCATGGTGCTGGTGCATCGACACACGCAAGCCCTGATGCAGCCTCTCCAGCAGGCGACACTGGCCCTGGAGGCCTTGCAGCGGGGGGACTACGATCATCCGGTGCCGGTCCGATGCCTTGATCAGACGGGCGAGGTGCTGATGCGCATCCGTGCGCTGGGGGACTATCTGGCCGTCATGCTGCCAGCGGAGGACATGGATCTGGAGGCAGCGCCAGAGGTGCCCAGCGCACAAAAGGCAAGGCTGCCGCAAACGCTACCGCGTCACGACAGCCTGGCTTTTCAGACCCGTGCGACTCAGGCGCGCGACGTGGTCTCGGCGTTGTCGGCCTCGGCAGGCCAGTCCCGGATGTAGGCCTTGAGCATGCGGTTCTCGAAGTCCTGGCTGTCGACCACCGCCTTGGCCACGTCGTAGAACGAGATCACGCCCATCAGCGTGCGTGCGCTCATCACCGGCATGTAGCGCGCGTGACGCTCGAGCATCATGCGGCGAACCTCATCCATCTCGGTGCCCGGCGTGCAGGTCAGCGGGTGATCATCCATGACACCACGCACAGTCATCGAGCCGATGACACCCTGGTTGCGCACGACGGCCTGGATGACCTCGCGGAAGGTGAGCATGCCCACCAGATCCCCATGCTCCATCACGACCAGCGAGCCGATGTCGTTGTCGGCCATGATGGCCACGGCTTCGGCCAGGGGCTGACTCGGGGTGACGGTGAAGAGCGTGTTCCCCTTCACGCGCAGGATGTCGCTGACTTTCATCGAAATGTCCTAGGAGTTGTCGGATTCGGGACGCACGAGGCGGCGGGTGTCGCGTCAATATAGCCCACAACCCGGACAAGTTCATCTGGAGGCAGCCGTACCGTGGCGATCCCGCCGCGCGGCGGGATCGGGCCCGATTCAGGCCGACGCCAGAGCAGCCTGGCGCGCCTTCATCTCTCGACGCAAGGCCACTGCGTCGGCCTGAGCGGCCGAGGAATCGGAGGCCCCGAGGCGGAACACGGCCACGGCCTCGGTGACCACCGCGGCCTGCGCCGTCACGCTTTCGGCTGCCGAGGACAGCTCGTCGACCAGCGCGGCGTTCTTCTGGGTCAGCTGGTCCATGTGGGAGACCGCCTCGTTGACCTGGGAGATGCCGTTGAGCTGCTCCGACGCGCCGGCGCTGATGCCGGCGACCAGCTCGCTCATGCGGTGCACGGCGACCTGCGCCTCCTCCATCGTGCCGCAGGCACGGCGCGTCTGCTCCGAGCCGGCCTCGACCTTCAGGCCGGCGTCCTCGATCAGGTCCTTGATCTCGCGCGCGGCCACCGACGTGCGCTGCGCCAGCTGGCGCACCTCGCCAGCCACCACGCCGAAACCCCGCCCCTGCTCGCCGGCCCGAGCGGCCTCGACCGCCGCATTGAGGGCCAGCAGGTTGGTCTGCAGGGCGATGCCGTCGATCACCTGCGTGATCTCGCGGATGCGCCGCGATGCATCCGCGATCGCCTCGACCGTGACGGTCACCTCCTTGACCGCCTCGGTGCTGCGGGCGGTGACCTGCGCCGCCTGGCGCGCCACGTCGGCCACGTCGCGGGCGGTGTCGGCGCTGTGGCGCACCGTCTCGGTGATCTCCGCCATGGAGGCCGAGGTCTGCTCCAAACTGGAGGCCTGGGATTCGGTGCGCTCGGCCAGATTACGGTTGCCATCGGCCAGGCCATGCGACGTGTGCCGCAGCTGCTCGACGCCCGCGCGCGTGTCGCCCACGATGGCCAGCAGATTGACCGCCAGCTGGTTGAGCGAGCGCTCGAGACGCCCGCTCAATCCGGCCTGCTGCGCGGGAAGCCGGCCGGTCAGGTCGCCCGCGGCCAGGCGGTTGGCGAAACGCAGCAGCCGCTGCAGCGGCTCGCTGTTCTGGCGACGGATCAGCGCGGCCACGCCCAGTGCCGTGCCCGCCGTCAGCAACGCGGCCGACGCCGGGCCCGATGCCTGGCCGGGCCCGCTTGCCATGAGCTGCGCGCCGCCCCAGCCGCTGACCGCACACAGCAGGCACAGGGCCTGCACCCGCCAGTGCCCCTCGCCATGGAGCCGCTCGCCCAGCCGGGCCAGCGCCCCCTGAGGCGCCAGTCGACCCGCTTTCAGCCGGGGGCCACCACCGCCTCGGGTGGCCGCCTCCCGCATGCGCGCATACAGCGCCTCCGCGTCCGCCACGGCCGAGCGATCCGGGGCGGTGCGCACGGACATGTAGCCCACCGGGCGATCGCCCTCGAGCAGTGGCGTGACGTTGGCCATCACCCAGTAATGGTCACCATTCTTGCGCCGATTCTTGACCAGCCCGGACCAGGGATCGCCCAGCTCGATCGTCTGCCACATGTCCCGGAAGGCCTCCTCCGGCATGTCCGGGTGGCGGATCATGTTGTGGGGCTGACCGAGCAGTTCCTCTCGGGTATAGCCGCTGACCTCGATGAAGGCGGGATTGCAGTACAGGATCCGCCCCTGGAGATCGGTCGTCGAGACCAGCGCCTGCCCGGCCGGGAACGGATATTCCCGCTGGGTGATCGGCAGATTGGTGCGCATGCAGGTTTCCTTCCCTCGGACAGCCTGGTTGGGGAACAACAGGAACTCATGCCCGCGAAAGCTCGCGAGAACTGCGCAAGACTAGGGCCGAGTGCCGGCGCCTGAAACGACAAATACCTGTCCGGAGGCGGTGCTGCTTTGACTCAGGTCACCTCGACCGGCCCGGGTCCCTCCGACCCGGAGCCGGCAAAAGACAGGGCATCGGCGAGTCGAAGCGCCGCCAGCCCGGTGCGCCACTGCAGCGGCCGCAGCAGCTCGTCGTCGGCCAGCAGCAGCCGGTCGACGAGCGGCGCCAGCGGAGTCGTCTCCGGATCGGCCAGCAGCACATGCCGGGCGGCGCCCTCCTCCTGCAGCAGCCCGATCCAGTCGAGCTGCTGCAGGACCTCGAGCACCGGCTCGGCCTGCAGCGGATCGAGCCGGAGCCGCTCGCACAGCGTCGGCAGGGCCACGCCCCGTCCGTCCGTGCCTCGGGCCTGCGCGAGCTCGGTCAGCAGTTCGAGGGCCAGCAGGAAGCGCCAGCCCGGCCGGTGCGCGCGGCGCCGCACGCGCATGTCCAGACTGGGCGCATAGGCGGCGATCACCGCCCCGAGCAGCACGATCACCCAGCAGAGATAGATCCAGATCAGCAGGATGGGCAGCGTGGCGAAGGCGCCGTAGATCGTGGTGTAGGTCGGAATCAGGCTCAGGTAGAGGGCCAGCAGCTTCTTCGCCACCTCGAAGGCCACCGCCACGAAGGTGCCGCCGGCCCAGGCATGGCGGGCGCGCACCTGGGTGTTGGGCACGAAGCGAAACAGCAGCGCCGCCCCCCCGGCCATCACCATCATCTCGACCAGACCGAGCAGCAGCGTCACGCCGCCGGGCAGCGCATCGACCACATCGCGCGAGGCCGACAGCGCGTACGAGGTCAGCGACAGGCTGAAGCCCAGCATCAGCGGCCCCAGCGTGGCGGTGGCCCAGTACACCAGCACCCGCTGGGCCAGCGGCCGGGGCTGGCGCACCCGCCAGATGGCGTTGAGCGAGCGGTCGATCGTCAGCAGCAGCGCGATGGCCGTGAAGAACAGCACCACCAGCCCCATGGCCCCCATGCGGCTGGCCTTGAGCGCGAACAGCGTGAGCTGCTGCAGCACCGGCCGGGCGATCGCGTCGGGCACCAGGTTCTGCAGGAAATAGAGCTCCAGCGCCTTGCGCAGGCTGGCGAACATCGGAAAGACCGTGAAGACCGCGAAGGCCACCGTCAGCAGCGGCACCAGCGACACGGTCGTGGTGAAGGTGAGGCTGCCGGCGGCCACGCCCAGGCGATCCTCTCGAAAACGCTCGCGCAGCGTCTGCAGTGTCTCGATCCAGGACCGGCGCTGCAGGCCGGTCAGAGCGGGGCCGGATCCGGCGGAACGGGGGAGAGTCATGCCGGATATCATGCCAAACCCCGTATTCGCAAGCCGCGCGCCCTGCCCCCGCCTCCATGAACGACGCTCCCGCCTCCGCCCCGCCGCTGCCGTCGGCCGATGCCCCCCGTGTGCCCACGCCGGCCGTGCGGCACAGCCGCTGGCTGACCCTCGCGCTGTGCGTGGCGCTGATCGCGCTGGGGCTGCTCTGGGAGCTGGTGCTGGCCCCGACCGGGCGCGGCACGCTGGCGATCAAGGTGCTGCCGCTGGTGCTGGCCCTGCCCGGCCTGTGGCGCCTGCGGCTCTACACCTACCGCTGGCTGAGCCTGGCGGTCTGGCTCTACGCGGCCGAGGGCGGCGTGCGGGTGCTGGGCGAGCGCGGCCTGGGCCCGGCGCTGGCGCTGGCCGAGATCGTGCTGTCGGTGTTGCTGTTCGGCGCCTGCGCCTGGCATGTGCGTGCACGACTGGCAGCCGGCCGTCTGCTGGCTGCAGAAAAGACCGCAGAAACCGCCGCATGAGCCTGGACACCCCGAAGTTTCTCGAGCAGCTTGCAGCCCGGATCGGCCCGGCGCAGGTGCTGCGCGAAGGCGACCTGTCGGCCTGGACGCTGGACTGGCGCCGGCGCTGGCCGGGCCGCGCGCTGGCGGTGGCCCGGCCCGGCACGACCGAGGAGGTCGCGCAGGTGATGCGCCTGTGCGCCAAGCACCGCGTCGCGGTCGTGCCGCAGGGCGGCAACACCGGCCTGGTCGGCGCCTCGGTGCCTGACGCCAGCGGCACGCAGCTGCTGCTGAGCCTGCGCCGGCTCGAGCGGGTGCGCGCGCTTGATGCGGCCAACCTGACGATGACGGTCGAGGCCGGCTGCGTGCTGCAGGCCGCGCAGCAGGCCGCCGAGGCCGAAGGACTGTGGCTGCCGCTGAGCCTGGCCTCGGAGGGCAGCTGCACCATCGGCGGCAACCTGGCGACCAACGCCGGCGGCACCCAGGTGCTGCGCCACGGCAACGCGCGCGAGCTCTGCCTGGGGCTGGAGGTGGTGACGCCGGCCGGCGAGATCTGGGACGGGCTCTCCGGCCTGCGCAAGGACAACACCGGCTACGACCTGCGCCATGTCTACATCGGCAGCGAGGGCACGCTGGGCGTGATCACCGCCGCGGTCATGAAGCTGCAGCCCCAGCCGGCGGCCACCCGCACCGCGCTGGCGGCCTGCGACTCGCTCGAGGACTGCGTGGCGCTGCTGCGCCTGGCGCGCAGCCAGGCGGGCGATGCGCTGACCGGCTTCGAGGTGATCGGCCGGCATGCGCTGTCGCTGGTGGCGCGGCATTTCCCGCAGATCGCGCAGCCGCTGCCGGCCTGCGCCTGGACGGTGCTGCTGGAACTCTCCGACAGCGAGGGCGAGGCCCATGCGCAGGGCCTGCTCGAGGCGCTGCTGGCGCGCGCGCTGGACGCGGGCATGATCGGCGACGCGGCGGTGGCGCAGTCGCTGGCGCAGTCGCGCGCGATGTGGCAGCTGCGCGAGTCGGTGTCGGCGGCGCAGTCGGCCGAGGGGCTCAACATCAAGCACGACATCGGGCTGCCGGTGTCGGCGATTCCTGGCTTCGTGGCCGGCACGGACGCGGCGCTGCGCGCGCGCTGGCCCGGCGTGCGCCCGGTCACCTTCGGCCACCTGGGCGACGGCAACCTGCACTACAACGTGCAGGCGCCCGAGGGCGAGGATCCGGCCCGATTCCTGGCCGAACAGGAAGACGCGGTCAACACGCTGGTGCACGACGCGGTGCAGGCACACCGCGGCACGATCTCGGCCGAGCACGGCATCGGCCGGCTCAAGCGCGACGAGCTGCAGCGGCGCAAGTCGCCGGTGGCGCTGGCGCTGATGCGCTCGATCAAGCAGGCGCTGGACCCGGACGGCCGGATGAACCCGGACCGGGTGCTGCCCGCATCCGCCCGCTACTGAAGCGGGCCCTCCAGGCCTTCGGGCACCGGCAGCGAGAAGACCTCGATGCCCTCCTCGCGCAGTTCCTGGCGCTCCTCGGGCGTGGTCTGGCCGCGGATGCCGCGGGCCTCGCTCTCGCCGTGGTGGATGCGGCGGGCTTCTTCGGCAAAACGCGCACCAACATCCTCGGTGTGCGCCAGCACATGACGCACCGCCTGCAGGAAGACCGCTTCGGCCTGCTGGCGCTCGGGCGTGGGGGCCGGCGCCGGATGCGAGACCGGCGAGCCCAGTGGCGCGCGCAGGCGCACCGGCTCGTCGCGACCGCTGCCGGAGAGGTTCAGCCGCGGCGCCGAGGGCAGCCGCATCACCTGGGCGCTGCCGCACAGGGGACAGGTGAGCAGGCCGCGCCCGCACTGGGACTGATAGTCATCCTCGGAGCCGAACCAGCCCTCGAAGCCGTGGCCGCCCACGCACTGCAGATCGAATACTTTCATGGCCCGGGAATTATCGGCCCGCACCCCAGGCCTCGGCCGGGCGCCAGTCCAAGTCCCAGCGGCCGGCGCGCCATTGCTGCAGCCACAGCAAGGCGATCATGGTCTTGGCATCGGTGATCTGGCCGTCGCGGATCCAGTCGGAGAGCTGCTGCTCGCTGGCGGCGAAGACGTCGAGGAATTCGCCCTCGTCCAGACGGCGCTCGCCACGCTGCAGCCCCCGCGCGAACCAGATCTCGATGCGCTCGTCGCTGTAGGCGATGGCGTTGCGCAGCTCGCCCCCGCTGGCCCACTCCGCCGCCGTGTAGCCGGTCTCCTCGAGCAGTTCGCGCACGCCGCAGGTGATGCCCGCCTCGCCGGCGTCGAGCTTGCCGGCCGGGAACTCGATGAAGGCACGGTGGTGGGGATAGCGGTACTGGCGCTCCAGCACCAGCCGGCCATCGTCGAGGATCGGCACGATCATCACCGCGCCCGGATGGACGATGTACTCGCGGTAGGAGCTGGAGCCGTCGGGCAGCGACACCTCGTCGCGCATCACCTGCAGGAAGCGCCCGGCATGCACCTTCGTCGAGCTCAGGCACTGCTCGCGCAGGTGGTCATCGCCCTCGGGCAGATCGGCAAGCTCGGGCAGCATGGGGTCCTTCGGAGGAATCAGCGCTGGCGCCGCAGATAGCGCCAGACGAAACCGGGGAAAGCCAGCGTCAGCATCATGCACAGCAGCACGGCATAGAACGGCCAGCCCTGCGGCGCCATCTGGCCGGCACGCGACTCGAGCAGCCGGCCCACCAGGATCACGGCGGCCGTGTACAGCAGCAGCTCGGCCAGACGCCAGGCCAGCGACTTGGGCGCGCGCAGCGGCCCGAATGCAAAAAGCCGTTCGCTGGCGAACGGCAGGTTGGCCAGCACTGCTGCAAGCAGCAGCACCAGCCAGATGGAGGCGGAAGCGCTCACTGGGCCAGCGACTTGACGATGGCCTGCGAGCACAGCGTCATCAGGCCGCCCGGGATGATGCCCAGCAGCAGCACGGCCGCGCCGTTGAGCGACAGCACCGCGCGGGCGCCGCCCGGCGTGACGATCGCCGCGGTTTCCTTCGGCTCGTCGAAGTACATGACCTTGACGACGCGGATGTAGTAGAAGGCGCCGATCAGCGACATCACCACGCCGAAGATCGCCAGCTTGACCAGCACCGGATCGTTGGTGGTGATCAGGGCCTGCAGCACCGCCAGCTTGGCGTGGAAGCCGACCATCGGCGGCACGCCCGCCAGCGAGAACAGGAAGATCGCCATCACCGCGGCCAGCACCGGGCTGCGCTTGTGCAGGCCGGCCAGGTCAGCGATGTCCTCGGCCTCGAAGCCCTGGCGCGACAGCAGCATGATCAGGCCGAAGGTGCCCAGCGTCGTGACCACATAGGTCAGGATGTAGAACAGCGACGAGCTGTAGGCATTGGCCGCCGACAGGGTGTTGCCGTTGACCACGCCGGCGATCATGCCCAGCAGCAGGAAGCCCATCTGCGCGATGGTCGAGTAGGCCAGCATGCGCTTGAGGTTGGTCTGCGCGATCGCCGCCAGGTTGCCCACCAGCAGCGAGCACACCGCCAGCACGCCCAGCATCTGCTGCCAGTCGGCCGCCAGACCCAGCATGCCGTCGACCAGCAGGCGCAGCGCCATGCCGAAGGAGGCGATCTTCGGTGCGCCCGCGATCAGCAGCGTCGCGGCGGTCGGGGCACCCTGATAGACGTCCGGCACCCACATGTGGAAGGGCACGGCACCCAGCTTGAAGGCCAGGCCGGAGACGATGAACACCAGACCGAAGGTCAGCACCTGGCGGTTGGCTTCGCCCTTGGCGATGACCTGGAAGACCTGACCGATGTCCAGCGTGCCGGTGGCGCCATACAGCATCGACATGCCGTAGAGCAGGAAACCGGAGGCCAGCGCGCCGAGCACGAAGTACTTCATCGCGGCTTCGGTCGACTGGGCGTGGTCGCGGCGCAGAGCCACCAGCGCGTACAGCGACAGGCTCATCAGCTCCAGGCCCAGGTACATCACCAGGAAGTTGTTGGCCGACACCATCACCGAGATGCCCAGCAGCGAGAACAGGCTGAGCGTGTAGAGCTCGCCCTTGAGCATCTCGCGGCTCTCGGCATACGGACGGGCATAGACCAGCGTCACGGCGACGGCGATCACGGCGAACAGCGCCATCAGGTGCCCCATCGGATCGGACACCACCATGCGGTTCATCGCATAGAGGGTGGAGCCGTCCTGGATGTAGCTCCAGTGCATGGCGCCGACCGCCGCCAGGGTCAGCAGCGACAGCAGGTGCGTCGGCGTGCGCTTCGGGTCGGTGACGAAGAGGTCGGCCAGCGCGACCACGCAGGCCATCGCCAGCAGGAGGATCTCGGGATACACCGCGAGCCAGTTCATTGCAGTCATGGGGTGCAGCGCTCCGTGATCACAGTTTCGAGACGCCGACGTGGCGGATCAGCTCGGTCACCGACACATGCATCACGTCGGTGAAGGGCTTCGGATACAGACCCATCGCCAGCGTGCACAGGGCCAGGATCGCCAGGATCGTGAATTCGCGGGCGTTGATGTCGGTCAGCTCGCGGACATGGTCGTTGGCGACATCACCGAAGTAGACGCGCTTGATCATCCACAGCGTGTAGGCCGCACCGAAGATCAGCGCGGTGGCCGACAGCAGGCCGATCCAGAAGTTGTACTTCACCGCGCCCAGGATGACCATCCACTCGCCGATGAAGCCGGCCGTGCCCGGCAGGCCGCAGTTGGCCATGCCGAAGAACACCGCGAAGGCCGCGAACCTGGGCATCGTGTTGACGACGCCGCCGTAGCTGGCGATCTCGCGGGAATGCACGCGGTCATAGAGCACGCCGATCGAGAAGAACATCGCGCCCGAGACGAAGCCGTGGCTGATCATCTGCACCAGGCCGCCGGAGATGCCCAGCTCGCTGAAGTAGAAGAAGCCCAGCGTCACGAAGCCCATGTGAGCGATCGACGAATACGCCACCAGCTTCTTCATGTCGTGCTGCACCATGGCGACCAGGCCGATGTAGATGACCGCGATCAGCGACATCGTGATCAGCAGCCACGACCACTCGTGCGAGGCGTCCGGGGCGATCGGCAGCGAGAAGCGCAGGAAGCCGTAGGCACCCAGCTTCAGCATGATCGCGGCCAGCACCATCGAGCCGCCGGTGGGCGCCTCGACGTGGGCATCCGGCAGCCAGGTATGCACCGGCCACATCGGCACCTTCACCGCGAAGGCGGCCAGGAAGGCGAAGAAGATCAGCGTCTGCACGTCCATCGGCAGCGGCAGCTT
>JAUPTP010000447.1 GCA_030918015.1 Pseudomonadota bacterium | reverse complement strand
TTCATCCGGCCCTGGTGCGACTCGATGATCGAGCGGCACAGCGACAGCCCGATGCCCATGCCGTCGGACTTGGTCGAGAAGAAGGCCTCGTAGAGGCGGCCGATGACTTCCTCGCGGATGCCGGGGCCGGCGTCGGTGACGCTGAACTCGATCACGCCGCCGAGCTCGGGCGTGTGGCGCGGCACGACGCGCAGCTCGATGGTGCGCCGCTTCGGCGGCATCTGCGCGTTGTCGATCGCCTCGGCGGCGTTCTTCAGCAGGTTCAGCAGCACCTGCTCGATCAGGATCGGGTCGACCTGCAGCACCGGCAGGCGCTGCGCGACATAGCTCTGGATCGAGACGTTGCGCCGCTTGAGCTCGATGGTGGCCAGCTCCAGCGCGTCCTCGACGATCTCGGCGGCGCGTGCGGGCTGGCGCTGGGGCTCGCTGCGCTTCACGAACTGGCGGATGCGGTGGATGATCTGGCCGGCGCGCTGGGCCTGCTTGGAGGTCTTCTCCAGCGCCATCGCCAGGTCCTCCTCGCGCAGGTTGCCCGCGCGCAGGCGAGAGAGCATGCCGTTGCAGTAGTTGGTGATCGCCGCCAGCGGCTGGTTGAGCTCATGCGCGACCGAGGACGCCATCTCGCCCATCGTCACCAGCCGGCTGGTTTCCTGGGCGCGCTCGATCTGGCGGGCGGTCTCCTCCTCCATCTGCCGGCGCGCGGTCACGTCGGTGGCGATCAGCATCTGCGCCAGGCGGCCGTCGGTCCACTGCAGGTAGCGCGCGCGCACGTCGAACCATTTCTGGTGCGCCTCGATGTGGACCTCGCGCGCCTCGGCGCCGCCTTCGTCGAGGTCCGCGGTGGGCACGCCGGCCAGCGCATCGACCGCATCTTGCTGCTCGTCGCTGTCCTGCGCGGGGCGGCCGGCGAGCTGCGCGTGCCACTGCGCCTCGCCCCCGAACCACAGCCGGTAGGTGCGGTTGGCGAACAGCAGCTCGCCGGTCTGCGCCGACATCACCGACACCGCCGCGTCCAGCCCCTCCAGCACGGTGGTGAAGCGCTCGTGCGAGGCGGTGAGCTGGTCGCGGATGCGCTTGGCCTCGGTGATGTTGGTCATCGAGGTCATCCAGCCGGTCTGCTGGCCGCGCGAGTCGATCAGCGGCGAGACGTACATGCGCGCGTCGAAGCGGGTGCCGTCCTTGCGCTGCACCTTGACCTCGATGCCGCCGGCCGGGCTGCGGCCCGCCAGCTCCTGCTTGAGCAGGCGGTTGTTCTGCTCCATGTGCTCGGGCGGCCAGTGCGGGTAGGGCGGCATGCGCCCGATCAGGTCGGCCTCGGTGAAGCCGGTCATCGCGCAGAAGGCGGGGTTGACATAGGTGATGCGCCCGTCCAGGTCCATCGCGCGCATGCCGGTCAGCATGGAGTTCTCCATCGCGCGGCGGAAGTTGGTCTCCTGCACCAGCGCGCCCTGGATCTGCAGGCGCCGGCGCATGTGGCGCCAGGTGCCCAGCAGCATCCACAGCGTCAGCGCCGACAGCGCCAGCACCATCCAGAACAGGGTGTTGCCGATCAGGCCGACCGAGGTGCGGTAGCCCTCGCCGCGCAGCGTGATGCCGTGATGCACCGGCGCGAAGGGCACGCTCCAGGTCAGCGTCGCGGCGCCGCGGCGGGTGCTGCCGGCCGCGCCGACGGTGCTGGCCATGACCTGGTCCTCGCTGTCGAGCACCGAGATCACATGGCGCAGCGAGACCTCGGGCGGCACGAAATGCCGCAGCAGCGCCTCGACCGAGTACTCGGCCACCAGCGTGCCGGCGAAGTTGCCGTGGTCGATCAGCGGCACATGCACCTGGAACACCAGCAGCCGGCTGCCATGCCGGAAGGGCGGCGAGTAGACCGGCAGGCGCAGGTCGCGGCTGTTCTGGAAGGTCTCCTGGGTGATGCGCTGGCGCCGGTCGTCCACGCCGGTGGTGCTGTCGCCCGGCGTGCCCAGCCGGGGCATGGCCGCCACCAGGTCCGGCGAGACATGCCGGGCGATGACCTGCCGGTGCACGCCCAGCCAGGTCAGGCTGACGATCTCCGGGCGCTCGCGCTCGATGCGCTCGGCCTGGCGGGTCAGCTCGTCGCGGTCGACCGCCCGGGTGACCACCTCGCGCGCCATGCGCACCAGCTGCTCCTGGTTGTCGATGAGCCGCAGCCGGATCTGCTGCTGCACCAGCTCCGCATCGCGCTTGACCGACTCGAGCTCGCGCTCGATCTCCTCGTTGCGCAGGTACCAGAAGGCCGAAATGATCGCCGCCAGGAACAGCAGCACCGACAGCAGCGGCGCCAGCGTCGCCAGCCGGTCCTGCCGGGACGGGGACAGGCGTCGCCATCGCGCCCCCAGCCGGCGCAGCAGGCGCTGGCCGGGGTGGATCGCGGGGGGCGCAGGCGGGGCGGAGTCGGGCGGTCGGGCAGTCATGTTGTCATTATGGTTTCACGCAATTTCACAATGTGAATATGAAAAGCACCATTTGAAATTGCGATCCCGATGTGCGAGACTCCGTGCCCATGCCCCGAGGAGGGGTTCGCCTGCCCGAAGCCCGACATGACGATCGGACGCGACGGGTTCTTCCGACGATGCAGCACGAGGAGACACCATGTCTGCAGCTCTGCCCCACGATCCCGATTCCCAGGAAACCCGCGAGTGGCTGGACGCGCTGAGCGCGGTCATCCAGGCCGAAGGCGGCGAACGCGCCCACCAGCTCCTCGACGAGCTGCTGGGTCATGCGCGCCAGAATGGTCTGGACATGCCGTTCTCGGCCAACACGGCCTACGTCAACACCATTCCGGCGGACCAGGAAGCGCGCTGCCCCGGCAACATCGAGATCGAGGAGCGTCTGCGCGCCTACATGCGCTGGAACGCGATGGCGATGGTCGTGAAGGCCAACCGCCACAACCCCGAGGACGGCGGTGACCTGGGCGGCCACATCGGCTCGTTCGCGTCGCTGGCGCACATGTTCGGCGCCGGCTTCAACCACTTCTGGCATGCCGAGGGCGAGAACCACGGCGGCG
>JAUPTP010000446.1 GCA_030918015.1 Pseudomonadota bacterium | reverse complement strand
CGCGAGGGCCATGCCCGCCTGACGGCACGCTTCTATGTGCGCCGGCTGATGCGCATCTATCCGCTGGCCTGGATGGCCATCGCGCTGGTGCTGCTGTGCCATCTTCCGGCCATGACCTGGCGCGAGACGCCGCCGGTGACGCTGTCGGTGGTGATCGCCAACCTGCTGCTGGTCCAGAACCTGGTGACCGGGCAGAGCGTGCTGGGCCCGCTCTGGAGCCTGCCCTACGAGGTCGAGATGTATGTCGTGCTGCCGGCGCTGTACCTGCTGGCGCGGCGGCCGACCGGCCCGCGGGTGCTGGTCGCGATGATCGTGCTGAGTTCGGCGATCGGCCTGTGGCTGGCCTCGGTCACGGGCGGACGCCTGAACATGGTGGCGTATCTGCCGGTCTTCCTGTGCGGGGTGGCCTGCCATGCCTGGCGGCGTCATGGGCGGGCGGTGCTGTCCGCGCGGCTCTGGCCGGTGCTGATCGGCGCGCTGATCCTGGGCTATGCGGCGCTGCACTTGCAGCGTGATCGACCGGATCCGGCCCTGGGCTGGCTGTTCGGGGCCTTGCTCTCGCTGGCCATCCTGCACAGCCGTGAGGTTCCTCCTTCGCGATGGCATGTGCCTGTGGCCCAGGTCGTCGCCCGCTACTCGTACGGGCTCTACCTGCTGCATGTGCCGGTGCTGCATCTGGTCTTCCAGCTCTGGCAGCCCGCCTCGCTGCCGCTGGCCGTGCTGGCCTATTTCGGGCTGACCGCGGCAGCCTCGTGCCTGGCCTATCACCTGATCGAGGCGCCGATGGTCACGCTGGGCCAGCGGCTGAGTCCGCTGCGCTCGCCGGTGGCCGGGTCCGGTGCGATGCGCTCGTCGGCCCAGCCCGGCTGAGGCCGCGGCAGAAGGCGGCTGCCCGACTCGGGTAGCATCGCCTCCCCATGAACTGGCCCTACGAAATCCGCATCGGCTGGCGCTACACGCGCGCCGGTCGCGCCGGTCGCCGCAACGGCTTCATCTCCTTCATCTCGGGCGTGTCGATGCTGGGCATCTCGCTCGGGGTGGCGGCGCTGATCATCGTGCTGAGCGTGATGAACGGCTTCCAGAAGGAGGTGCGCGACCGCATGCTCAGCGTGATCGCGCATGTCGAGGTCTTCGCGGCCGACGGCCAGCCCATCGATGACTGGCAGGCGCTGGCGAAGCGGGTCGCGCAGGATCCGCAGGTCAGGGCCGCCGCCCCCTTCGTCGCCGCGCAGGCGCTGGTGGCGCGCGGCGAGGACATGCGCGGCGCGATGATCCGCGGCATCTCGCCCGCCGACGAGCCCGGCGTCACGCC
Source organism: Pseudomonadota bacterium (assembly GCA_030918015.1). Lineage (GTDB taxonomy): Bacteria > Pseudomonadota > Gammaproteobacteria > Burkholderiales > Burkholderiaceae_C > Sphaerotilus. Next base: position 1,720 of record JAUPTP010000446.1, on the reverse strand, counting down.
GCTGGCCGCGCAGCTGCAGGGCGGCCCGCTGCGCCGGCTCGAGGCCGGCAGCTGGAACGTGCTGATCGGCGTGCAGATGGCGCGCGCGATGGGCGTGCGCGAGGGCGACCCGATCACGCTGGTCACACCCGGCGGCCAGACCACGCCCGCGGGCGTCGTGCCGCGGCTCAAGCAGGTGACGGTGGCGGGCCTCTTCGACGCCGGCCACTACGAGTACGACAGCACCATGGTGCTGATGAACATCGACGACGCGGCGCGGCTGTTCCGCACCGGCGGTCCGCAGGGCATCCAGCTGCGCCTGGCCGACCAGCAGGCCGCGCGCGAGGTCTCGGCGCGGCTGGGCGACCGGCTGGGCGCGTCCTTCCTGGTGCGCGACTGGACCCGCACCAACGCCGCCTGGTATGACGCGGTGCAGATCGAGAAGCGCATGATGTTCATCATCCTGACGCTGATCGTGGCGGTGGCGGCCTTCAACCTGGTCTCGACCCTGGTGATGACGGTGACCGACAAGCAGGCCGACATCGCCATCCTGCGCACGCTGGGCGCCAGCCCCCGCTCGATCATGGCGATCTTCATGGTGCAGGGCGCGACCTCGGGCGTGATCGGCACGCTGGGCGGCCTGGCGCTGGGGCTGGCGGTGGCCTTCAACGTCGACGTGATCGTGCCGGCGCTGGAGCGGCTGTTCCAGGCCTCCTTCCTGCCCAGCAGCGTCTACCTGATCTCGCGCATGCCCAGCGATCCGCAGGCGGCCGACATCGTGCCGATCGGGCTGATCTCGCTGGTGCTGGCCTTCGTGGCCACGCTGTATCCGAGCTGGCGCGCCAGCCGCGTCAACCCCGCCGAGGCGCTGCGCTATGAATGAGGCCCTGCAATCCGATCGCGCATCCGAGCGCGTCGACCCCGTGCTGCAGGCCACCGGCCTGGTGCGGCGCTTCCGCGAGGGCGGCGCCGGCGGCCCCGACGTCACCGTGCTGCACGGCGTCGACCTGACGATCCGCCGCGGCGAGACGGTGGCGATCATCGGCTCGTCGGGCTCGGGCAAGAGCACGCTGCTGCACCTGCTGGGCGGGCTGGATGCGCCCAGCAGCGGCCGGGTGCTGCTGGCCGGGCGCGATCTGTCGACGATGGACGCGGCCGAGCAGGGCCGCTGGCGCAACCGCCACCTCGGCTTCGTCTACCAGTTCCACCATCTGCTGCCGGAGTTCAGCGCGCTCGACAACGTGGCGATGCCGCTGCTGATGCGCCGCGAGCCGCTGGCCGCAGCCCGCCAGGTCGCCGCGCAGGCGCTCGATCGCATGGGGCTGGCCGCGCGGGTCGAGCACCGGCCGGGCGAGCTCTCGGGCGGCGAGCGCCAGCGGGTGGCCATCGCGCGCGCGCTGGTGACCGATCCCTCGTGCGTGCTGGCCGACGAGCCCACCGGCAACCTCGACCGCGACACCGCCACCGCGGTGTTCGCGCAGATGCTGCAGCGCGCGCGCGAGCGCGGCACGGCCTTCGTGCTGGTCACCCACGATCCGGAGCTGGCGGCGCGCTGCGACCGCACGCTGCGCATCGACAAGGGCCGCATCGTCGAGCGGGCGCCGGTCGGCGTCACGTCCTGCGCCTGATTCACGGGCAGAAACGACAAGGCCCCGCCTGAGGCGGGGCCCTGAGAGCCGATCCCCCGCAGCGCGGGAGATCGGTGACGCGAGGCGTCAGGCGATCACTTGACCAGCTTGAA